>NZ_LVLC01000011.1 GCF_002092855.1 Campylobacter concisus | reverse complement strand
CAGTTGGTAGAGCTACTGCCTTGTAAGCAGTGGGTCGGCGGTTCAAGTCCGTTCACCAGCTCCATTTTTGTAACAGTGTTTGACCAGAAAATACCAAAATAGTTTATTAATGTTTAAGGTGAGATACTCAAGCGGCCAACGAGGGCAGACTGTAAATCTGCTGACTATGTCTTCCGTGGTTCGAATCCACGTCTCACCACCATTGTTATGCGGGAGTAGCTCAGTTGGCTAGAGCATCAGCCTTCCAAGCTGAGGGTCGCGGGTTCGAGCCCCGTTTCCCGCTCCAAAATTTGGGAAAATAAACTGGGAGCTGTATCTAGATTTTACTAAACACAGTTATTCCTTACTTTATTTTCAAAA
>NZ_LVLC01000010.1 GCF_002092855.1 Campylobacter concisus | reverse complement strand
ATTTAGCGGTTGATTGATTAGTTTGACTGTCAGTGTGCAGTTGCTAATTGTAAATTTACCAATGTTTCTCACTTGCCCCTTAAAAACAATACTTTCATTTCGTAAAATTCGTTCACTTTTTACATTTTCGAGCATACCTTTTTTTGTATATTTATCAAGCACTAGCATCAAAAAAACAGCAAGTGTAGTTGAGACCAAAATGTTTGTAAAAAATAGTGATAAAAATAACTTTCGCTCAGCTCTAAGTGAAAGAACAAGAAACAAAATAGAAAGTAGAGCAATCGCAAAAAGAACGATAATATGAACGATCGTAAAATATGCTGAGCTCATCAAAAACACTCCACTTTTTTAGAGATATTGTAATCTATAAATGCGAAATCATTGACAAATTCTTTAATCTCAATGCTTTGCTTTGGCAAAAAT
>NZ_LVLC01000009.1 GCF_002092855.1 Campylobacter concisus | reverse complement strand
TTGTACTGAACTCATACGAATCAGTTATCTTTACGCCAGTTATTGCTAAAAGCTTATCATTTTTAGCTAGTCCAGAGGTTGCAGATGCAGAGACTTAAGCTATGTGGCAGATAGTTGGAGCAAGTCTCTGAACTCAGATAAATCCAAGCAATATATATAAAAAAAACGCCAAGATAAAGTTAAAAAATGGCCCAGCAAAGAGGATGTAGATACGCTTTATCGGACTTAGCACGTTGTAGCTGTCCGCGTCGTAGTTTTTGGCCTTTGGGTCGGTGTCGTCTTGCCCTTTTAGTTGTACGTATCCACCAAGTGGGATCGCGCTTAGGCAGTAGTCGGTGCCGCCAATGTTTTTGGTATAAATTTTCTCACCAAAGCCGATACTAAAGGTATTTACTTTGACGCCGAGCATTCTTGCTACTAAAAAGTGGCCAAGTTCGTGAAAAAATATGAGAAAACTAATGGCTAAAACGGTCACTAAAAAAT
>NZ_LVLC01000008.1 GCF_002092855.1 Campylobacter concisus | reverse complement strand
ACCACCAGCAGCAGTGTTTCCACCAGCTGCGGTCTCTTCAAGTTTTGTTAGATCTCCACCATTTAAAATAGCATTTTGCAAATCACTAATATCTGCCAAACCTTCCGCACCTATGGTGCTTTGATTTAACGCAAGCGTATCATTGCCTACAATCGTAATCTCTTTTCCATTATTTGAAACAATTGTTATTTTATCGGCTGCATCGCTTGTCTTGATGCTCTCTCCCATATAAAGGATGTCACCTACTTTTAGCTCTCTCTCATTTCCGTTTTGATCGATAGCGACCGCCTTGCCACTAATAAATTTTACTACTCC
>NZ_LVLC01000007.1 GCF_002092855.1 Campylobacter concisus | reverse complement strand
CTCATCAAGGCTGTGTGGTGGGATATTTGTCGCCATACCAACAGCGATACCGCTTGAGCCGTTTAGCAATAAATTTGGCACACGGCTTGGAAGTACATCTGGCTCAACCTCTCTATCATCGTAGTTTGGCACAAAATCAACCGTGTCTTTGTCGATATCTTTTAAAAGCTCTTCAGTAAGCATTGTCATTCTAGCTTCGGTATAACGCATCGCAGCTGCGCTGTCGCCATCTATCGAGCCAAAGTTTCCTTGTCCGTCAACGACTGGATAACGCATAGAAACTTTCTCAGCCATCCGCACAATTGCGTCATCAACCGCCGTATCGCCGTTCGGGTTATCCTTACCGATGCCTTCACC
>NZ_LVLC01000006.1 GCF_002092855.1 Campylobacter concisus | reverse complement strand
GGCTCATCAGATAAGCACAGGTCAGACCTGTCACTTGGACGCATTTATGGTGCATGAAGGGCTTCATCATTTGCCGCTAAACGAGCTTGATCTAGTCTTTATAGAAAATGTTGGAAATTTAGTCTGTCCTGCAAGCTATGATGTTGGCTCACACTTTAACGCTGTGCTTCTTTCAGTGCCAGAGGGCGATGATAAGGTGAGTAAGTACCCAGTGATGTTTAGGGCTGCTGACGTGCTTCTCATCACAAAAGCTTCGCTCGCACCACACTTTGACTTTGACATCGAGCGAGTGAAAAGTGACGCTAGAAAGCTAAATCCAAAGGTCGACATCTTTGTGATAGTTAGCAAAACTGTTGAGGGCATTGATAAGTGGATAAGTTATTTGGAATTTAAAAAAGAGCTAAGATAACGTGCCTCTCGATCGCTTCAAAAGTGGTAGAAATTGACGAAACCAACGTCGCTACGGTA
>NZ_LVLC01000005.1 GCF_002092855.1 Campylobacter concisus | reverse complement strand
TTTGAAGCACTGCAGGCCACGAAAGTCCCGCCTGAGAACCCTCCAGAACTAGCATGTCGAAGAAGTTGCTATCATCTTTAAATAATTTGCCCCACTCGTTATCGTGGGAAGCTATATCAAGCGCACCTTTTGACCAATCACATCGCCTCATCTGCTTTCCTTAAATCTTAACTCCGTAAAACTCGCAGTACCACTCGACAAATTTAGCCACACCGTCGTTTACCTTTGTATTTGGCTTGTAGTCAAAGTCAGCCACCAAATCGCTCACATCAGCAAATGTCGCTGGCACGTCGCCTGCTTGAAGTGGGAGGAAATTTTTCTTGATCTCGCGGCCGATCTTTATCTCAACCGCCTTGATGTAGTCCATGAGCTCGACTGGGCTGTTGTTACCGATATTATATACCTTAAACGGCGCTTTTGAAGTAGCAGGGTCTGGGTGCTTTGCGTCCCAAGCTGGGTTTGGCTTGGCTGGGTTGTCGATGCATTTAATTATGCCCTTTACGATGTCGTCCACGTAGGTAAACTCGCGCTTCATCTTGTCATAGTTAAAAACATCGATAGTTTTAT
>NZ_LVLC01000004.1 GCF_002092855.1 Campylobacter concisus | reverse complement strand
TTAGGAGACGAAGTTTGGCTCCAAATGGAGCCATAGGTATTAAATTTATTATCTAATCCTTTATATTATGCTCTTTGGCATAGCTTAATATCTTTTGCCTAAGATCTTCAGGAAAGCTTTCTCTATACATTACTGGTATTAAAGGATTTAGCTTTTTGTCTAATTTACCTGCTTCATATAGTCTTGTTAGCTCTTCAGGTGTGTTGTAGTATGGTGCATTAGGATATCCCTCTGGTGGGGTTAGGGACATTATTTTAGATTCTAGGATGGTGGAGTCGATGTAGAGAGATAAATCGCGATCATCCCATGTGTTTGGATAACCAACTTCGTCAAACTTTTCCTTATAATCTTCTAATACTTTTTTTGAATATTTTTCAAATTCTTCCCTTGTAGTCTCATTTGCGTCTAGGTCTCTAGGGTCTAGTAGTTTTCCTTCATCTTCTACGAGCTTTCTTAAATGCCTATGGATTGAGCCATCTGGATTATTAACGACTCCGCCCCTATTAAAATCCATCACGAAGTAATTACCAACTATCTCATCAAGGTAAGGCATCATGCCATATTCATCTAGTGGAGGATTGCTGGCTACCTTTCTAAATTCTCTAGCCATTTGTAAATTTTTGTTTATACCTGCTAGGTATGTAGAATATTCAAACATATCAGCTAAAGCCTCTAAAGCCCCATCTTGACCGAGCTGAGCTGATAGAAACATTGATTGATATGCTCTTGCTTTAAATCCTGCATATCCTAGTCCAACTCCTCTTGAAAATCCAGCCGTATTTCCTAAAGTTCCGGCACATATATTCCACTCTGCTGCAAACAGTTCTGATTTTAGAGTATTTCTATTAGCATTTACTTCATCA
>NZ_LVLC01000003.1 GCF_002092855.1 Campylobacter concisus | reverse complement strand
CAGTTCCAGCCCCAACAGCACTTCCTCCACTTACACCAAAGCTATTATCTCCACCTGCTGCTAGAGATAAAGCATCTATGCTTCCTACATTAGCATTTATGTTACTAATGTGGCCTCCTTCTGCAAAGCTAGTAGAAGATAAGCTTACGCCATCTCCACCATTACCACCTGCTTGTGGACCACCTGCAGCAGTTTCTTCTAGAGCATTAAGATCTGTTCCTTTTAAGATGGCTTGTTGTAAAGCTGAGATATCAGCTACTGTTTCGTTATTGTTAGAGTCTTGATCTAGAGTTAGAGTGTCTTTACCTATTAAAGTTATATCTTTACCATCAGTTTGAGTTATTGTTACTTTAGAGTTAGAACCCTCTGTAACTATCTTTTCACCTTGGTATACAATATCTCCTACACTTAATTGTCTTACCTCTCCTGTTAAGTCATTAAGTGCTCTTGCTATTCCTCCGTTTACGCTTTTAACTACTCCGGCTTCTTTAGCCATCATGTTCTCCTTATTGTTTATAGTATTTTAAATTTTGAATGAATTATATAAATTTTAGAAGTATATGTCTATTGTAC
>NZ_LVLC01000002.1 GCF_002092855.1 Campylobacter concisus | reverse complement strand
TAACATAAATGCTAATGTAGGAAGCATAGATGCTTTATCTCTAGCAGCAGGTGGAGATAATAGCTTTGGTGTAAGTGGAGGAAGTGCTGTTGGGGCTGGAACTGAGGCAACCCCTGTTATACCTCCTATTGCTACAATTACAGCTCTAGGTTCAACCAATGTAAAAGAGGGTTACGATTGGGAAGGTCCAGAGTATAAATTCTCTTTAGGTAATTTAGACGCAAATGGCGTAAATAACCTAGTATCTAGACCAACTACATATACTTTTAGCCTAAGTGGCGTAGAAAAGGGTGTAGATTACGAAGAGATAGAGACTCCAGACGGCAATTTTATCTTTGAATACAAAGATGCTAATGGTGATTGGGTTCCAATGTATGGTAATAAACTTACCGTAAATGACCCTAGAGATATAGAAAACCTAGAGATAAGAATAGCACATATAGCAAATAACTCTATCCAAAATCAAGGAGAGCGTGTAGGAGATGATCCTATGTTTAGCGGCATAGATGGAGCAATACAAGGTGTTTATCAAAGAAAAGCTACTGTAAACGTAACTAGCGATAATCCTCAAATAGCTTCGTCAAGTAATACTGGTACTATCACTGATACAGATGACAATATATCATTTACCAAAGGTCTAGATGGACAAAGAGTAATGACTTTCATCGGTGACGACACTATAAATCTATATGGTGATATCAAAAATGGTGCTAGAGTGGAAAGTGGGAATGATAATGATGTTATAAACCTTTACGGAAACCTAACTTCTGGTAGCACCATCAATACTGGTGATGAAAATGTATTTAGTGAAGTTGCTCGTGATATTGTAAACGTTAAGTCTGGAGCATCTGTGAATGGAGCTACTCTAGCATCAGAAGGAGTTGCAACCTTTAATATAGAAAAAGGTGCAACGCTAAATAACGCTCATATAAATCACTTTGGAGCTAGCGATCAAACAGTTAATGTTAATGGCACTCTAAACGAGACAGAGATGAGCTTTGGCCGTGGAAACAACAAGATCACCCTTGATGGAGCTACTAGCACAAATAAACTTAGAGTAGAGACTCAAAGTGGTGACGATGACATTGTGATTAAAAACAGCAAAATTTTAGGCGATGCGAATTTAATTGGCAACCACAACGTAATGGATATACGCTCAGGCCAAAACACAGTTACAGCAGAAAATTCTCAGTTATCTCGTCTGGACATCCAAGCAAATGGCACTGCATCAGATAAAACAACTATTACCTTAAATGCAACAACAGGTGAACGACTAAATATTACTGGTCAAGATGAAGAGGACGTATTTGCTCTAAAAGGTGGCTCTACTCTTAACTCATCTGGAGTTAATCTAGGTAATGGCAAAAACACTATTGACGTAGATGGTGCTAAAATTACAACAGCTAGCCTTATAACTGGAAGCAATGACGATATTATCAATCTCAAAAACGCAGAGTTGAAAAATGTTAATGTTGAGACAGGGCAAGGTAAAAATGAGGTAAATATCGAAAACGTTACAAGTGACAACACTAAGATAACTCTTGGTGGTAGCTGGAGCAATGGAGATAATACCGTAAATATTAAAGGTAATTTCGGTGATGTAGATGCCAACTCTTATAACAAAACCGCAATTAGTTCTTATGGTTCAGCTGTTGCAAGAGACTTTATCAATATCGCAGATAACGCAAATGTTCACAATGTTAGATTTGATCTAAACCAAAAGTCAGATAAAATCACAATTGGAGAGAATGCAACAGTTTCACACTCTCAGTTAATTACTGGAGATGATAATGATACTCTTGAGATAGGAGCTGGTGCTACTGTTAATAAAGGTACTCACATGCACCTAGGTTACCATAAAGATACAGCTAAGATTGGTGATGGGGCTACGATAGATAACTCTGACCTATATATGGAAAATAGTTTTAATGATGGTCTTGATAATAATGGTGTTGAGATCCCTGGATTTGATAAGACTGTCTTTGGTAAAGATATCGTAGAAATCGGAGATAATGTAACCTTTCAAAACTGGGCTGACGTAAAAGGTGGTCAAGAAGATGATACTATCACTATTGGAAATCACTTTACGCTAGAAAATAAAGCAGGTATCTATGGCGACTGGGGTGAGGGTGGCACAGATATGGAAAAACATTTTGACGGCAACGATACAATTACAGTTGGTGATCACTTAACTATGAAAGGTGATTCAACAATCGGTGGCGGTGGCGGAAATGATGTTATCTCTATCGGTAAACACGCTGACATTCAAGATACGTCTAAGATTGATGGTGGATCTGGTTTTGATACATTAAAAGTTGCTGATAATAGCATAGATTTTAGCCATGTAAGAAATATCGAAAAACTAGATATTAAAAATGGTGAAAAGACACAACTAAGTCTAAGTGCTGATGATGTTAAGAATATGCTTCGTGATAGTACTGAGACTACATTGAAACTAGATGGCGATAGTAATGATGAGGTTACTTTAACTGGTGGAAACTGGATGAAGGGCGGTAGTGTAGGTGGCTATACGGCTTTCACTAGCGGTACCGTTACCGTAGAAGTTAAAGACGATATAGCGAATAACGTAATATATTAAACAACTTTTTGTTTAATGAGCTAATTTTAAATATCCCAAAGAAAATTCCTTTGGGATATTCTTTCATATCATTAAATTTTTATAATTGTTTGTCTTTTTCTCGTTAAGCACTCCCCTATTGTACCACAGTACAATAGACATATACTTCTAAAATTTATATAATTCATTCAAAATTTAAAATACTATAAACAATAAGGAGAACATGATGGCTAAAGAAGCCGGAGTAGTTAAAAGCGTAAACGGAGGAATAGCAAGAGCACTTAATGACTTAACAGGAGAGGTAAGACAATTAAGTGTAGGAGATATTGTATACCAAGGTGAAAAGATAGTTACAGAGGG
>NZ_LVLC01000001.1:600000-829937 GCF_002092855.1 Campylobacter concisus | reverse complement strand
CCCTGAAGATGCAATAGGTAGAGTAGATAGCAAAGGCAAACTAACAAAGCCTGAATATGCTGAAATTTATGATGAAGTAAATGCTCACAAAGGCACATTAAAATCAATGCTCTTTTCTGCAGAGTGGGGAATGTGTGCTGGGATACTTGGAAATCCTATGGGATTTTCATATGGAAATGAAGCAGGCTTTAAAGCAAGAGATTATCAAAGAATTTTCTTAGCAGCTCAGCTAGGAGTAGTAAAGGCTTTAGATTTTTTAGGTGATCTATTTGAATATCAAAAACTTACAATATAGGTCTAAACAAAAATTTACAAATGGCAGAAGAGTTTAGAAAACTATTTACTAATCCTCCACTAGATGAATATGGCATGATGCCTTATTTAGATGAAATAGTAGGTAATTACTTTGTGATGGATTTTAATAGAGGTGGGGTGGCATTTGACCCAGAGGGAACAACACATAAATTTTTAAGAGAGCTCGTAGAAGATAAAGGTGAGCTATTAGATCCTAGAGACTTTGACGCTAATAAAACAACGAGGGAGGAATTTATGTCATATCTCAAAAAGGAAATGCCACATTTTACAACTAGATTTGACAAAAAAGGCTTTCCAAATAAGATGACACAAAGAGACATAGACTTATACATCGACTCCACCCTTCTAGAAGCTAAAATAATGTCTCTAACTCCACCAGAAGGATATCCAAATGCACCATACTACAACACACCAGAAGAGCTAATAAGACTATATGAGGCTGGTAAATTAGACAAAAAGCTAAATCCACTAACGCCAGTAATGTATAGAGATAGCTTTCCTGAAGATCTTAGGCAAAAGATCCTAAGCTATGCCAAAGAGCATAATATAAAGGATTAAATAATAAATTTAATATCTATAGCTCCAAACGGAGCCAACTATAAATATATTAAGCCACTACAATCAAAGACATAGGCATCTCTATGATAACCGGCCTAATAGAACTTTATAAAACCTCATATGAAAAACTAGAAGAAAACTACAACGAAATAATGCATGTAGGCAATATGTTTGTCGCACTATTAACTTAAAAAAATAAATTAATTTTAAGAGATAATTAGACTTTTTTATAAGAAAAATCGCAAATAGCGATATATACAAATTTTGATAAAGAATTTCAATATATTTTAATATCAAAATGAGCTGAATTTTGAAAAAATTAAAGCATATTTTTAAACTTGCTTTTAACTTTTTTGTTATAATATCCCATCAAAAATAAAAAGGATATTTTTTATCCTAATTAAGGTTTTAAATTTGAGAGTATATTTAGACAATAACGCTACAACAATGGTTGATCCTGAAGCTTTTGAGCTTATGAAGCCATATTTTTGTGAAAAATACGGTAATCCAAACTCGCTTCATAAATTTGGCTCTGAAACACATCCAGCTTTAAGAACAGCACTAGATCAGCTCTACACTGGATTAAATGCAAAAGATAGCGATGACATCGTCGTTACCTCATGTGCGACTGAGAGCAACAACTGGGTAGTAAAAGGCATCTACTTTGACAAAATTGCAACTGGTGAGAAAAAACGTATCGTAACAACCGCAGTTGAGCATCCAGCTATTTTGGCGACTTGTAAATTTTTAGAAAAATATGGCGTAGAGCTTACTGTTTTAGATGTAAATAATGATGGTATAGTCACGCCAGAACAGCTAAGAGCTGTAATGGATGAGAATGTAGCACTTGTTTCTATAATGAGTGCAAATAACGAAACTGGCATGATCTTTCCTGTAAAAGAGCTTGCTAGTATCGCTCATGAATATGGGGCTTTATTCCACACGGATGCTGTTCAAGCAGTTGGCAAGATAAAGATAAATGTCCAAGACCTTGACGTTGATTTTTTAAGCTTTTCTGCGCATAAATTTCACGGACCAAAGGGTGTTGGAGCACTATTTATAAAAAATAGTATGCCACTAAGTAGCTTGCTTCACGGCGGCGAGCACATGGGTGGACGCAGAAGTGGCACGCTCGATGTTCCTGGCATCATCGGCATGGGTAAAGCACTTGAATTGGCAAATAAATTTATGGATTATGAGCACTCTCATGTTCGCCGTTTGCGTGATAAGCTTGAAGATGCAATTTTAAAAATTCCTGACGTTAGCGTCGTTGGTAAAAAAGAGCAACGTGTGCCAAATACCATTTTGGCTTCTATAAAAGGCGTTGAAGGTGAAGCTATGCTTTGGGATCTAAACAAAGCTGGCATCGCAGCTTCAACTGGCTCAGCATGTGCAAGTGAAACATTAGAGAGTAACCCAATAATGGAGGCCATAGGGGCAGATAAAGAGCTAGCTCACACCGCACTTAGACTATCTCTTTCTAGATTTAATACAGAAGAAGAGATTGATTATGCGATCGAGCACATAACAAAGGCAGTAAATAGACTAAGGGGAATCTCTAGTACATTTGCCTACGCCCCAGAATGGCATAAGAGTGGATTATAAAATTTAAAGGAAATAACATGGCAAAGAATAATTTGATCGGAGGCTCTATCTGGGATGAGTATTCTAAGGTAGTGCAAGATAGGATGAATAATCCTAAATTTATGGGAGAGATAACCGAAGAAGATGCTAAAAAGGCAAATGCAAAGCTTATTGTGGCTGACTTTGGTGCAGAAAGCTGCGGTGATGCGGTTAGGCTATACTGGCTTGTTGATGAAAAGACAGACAAAATAATAGATGCTAAATTTAAAAGCTTTGGCTGTGGCACAGCGATAGCTAGCTCTGATACGATGGCTGAGCTTTGTATTGGCAAAACGGTCGATGAAGCTGTCAAGATAACAAATTTAGATGTTGAAAGAGCTATGCGTGACAACCCAGAAACACCGGCTGTTCCGCCTCAAAAGATGCACTGCTCAGTTATGGCGTATGATGTTATAAAAGCAGCAGCTGCAAGCTATAAAGGCATAGATCCAGAGCATTTTGAAGATGAGATCATCGTTTGCGAGTGCGCTAGGGTAAGCCTTGGTACGATTAAAGAAGTGATAAGACTAAATGACCTTCACACAGTTGAAGAGATCACGCAATACACCAAAGCTGGCGCATTTTGCAAGTCTTGCGTAAAGCCTGGTGGCCATGAAAAAAGAGAATATTATTTGGTTGATATTTTGCGTGATACTAGGGCTGAAATGGAGCGTGAGAAGATCGAAGCTCAGGCAAATGCCCAAGCAAATCACACTTTAGGTGACATTAGCTTTGAAAATATGACGATGGTAGGACAGCTGAAAGCGGTAGAGTCTGTCATAGATAAAGAAATTCGCCCAATGCTTGAGATGGATGGTGGAAATTTAGAAATTTTAGATATCAGAAATGATAATGGAGAAAATACTGATATTTATATCCGCTATCTTGGTGCTTGCTCGGGCTGTGCAAGTGGCTCAACTGGCACTCTTTACGCGATTGAAAATGTCTTACAAGAGAGCTTAAGCCCAAAAATTAGGGTAATGCCTATTTGATTTTATTAACTAGCCCTTGTGGGCTAGTTTTATTCTCTTAAGAATTTTAAAATTTCACTTCTAATTTGATCCAAATCACCCACGAATTTTTTTTCAAACTGCGAGCGATTAAAGGTTCGCTGACGTTTTGCTAACTGAGCCGTGTGCGTAGCTATGAGCTCTTCAAGCTCGTTTTGAGAAATTTCTTTATCTAAAAATTGCTTGCACTCTTTTAAACCTATTGATTTTAGGGGTTTTGGCTCACTTTTGTATTTATTAAACAAAAATTTTGCCTCATCTATGAGTCCAGCTTCAAGCATGCCTTTTGTTCTCTTTTTGATACGTTCTCTAAGCTCATCTTTATCCCATAAAATTTCAAATATCGCTAGTTCTTTTATGATGCTCTCTTTAGTATTTTCTCTTAGCCAAATGCTTGGGGTTTGGTTACTAAATTTATAAATTTGATACCATTTTTCGAGGCGATAAGAGTCGTTTTGGCTAAATTTGCTTGCAAACTCAGGATCGATTTTTGCAGCTAACTCGTAAATTTCTTCATTGCTTAAATTTAGCTCACATTTTGGCACATCTGGTGCAAGTCCGCTAAGCATTGATTTTAGATAAAAGCCACTGCCTCCTGTAATGATGAGTGGGCAGTCTTGTGAGCGCGCAAAATTCTTTGCATTTTTATAAATTTCAAAAAATGCCCCAACACTAAATTCTTCATCAGGATAAATTTCATTTACACCAAAGTGCTTTATGGCTTCAAGCTGCTCTTTATTTGGCTTTGCGCTGGCGATATCTATCTCTTTATAAAGTGCAAGCGAATCAAGGCTTAAGATGACGCCGTTAAGCTTCTTTGCAAGCTCAAATGCAAGATCGCTTTTACCGCTTGCTGTGGTGCCAATTATTGCAAATTCTTTAAACAAGTCTAGCCCTCGTAAAACGAGCTAAAGAGTAAAATTTCATCATTTTTCTCGTTGTTTTTGCTATCTTTTATAAGACTTGCTAAAACGCCAGCAAAATACGGAGCAAAGCTAAGTTCATTTAGTCCATAAGCTTGGTTATAGATCAAGTTACTATATATGTTATCGCGTCCAAGAGCTGGTTTATCGTTTGAGCTAAGAAGTACGTAGTTTGCCCTAAAGCTAGGCTCTTTTAGCTCGCTTATACCAAGATGTATCTTTAGTTCATTTAAAAATGCATTAATCTTTTCAGTTTTAACAAGCGTATCGATAGCGCCGACTTGTAAATTTGTAATAATCGTAACACCATTTTTAGTAGGATAAATTTTGGCAAATAGATCATTTAAGATGATTGGTTTTTTAGGGATTTGTCCTTCGTTTAGGCTAAGATCAATGGTATAAAATTTAGCCAAAATCGCATTTATGCTCGTGCCTAGTTTATTTGAAAGCTCTAAATTTTTTGAAGCGATCACAAAGTTATCGGCCTCATATTCTCCGTTATTGCTGGTAGCTTTTTGCACTATTTGCCCTTGCGTTTTTAGCCCATAAATTTCATCATTTATAAATTTTACCCCGAGAGAATTTAACTCATTTATCAAAGCTTTTTTGAGCTCATTTGTATCAATGCTTGCGTTGTTGGCTAAATTTATAGCGCCTTTTATGTTTTTATTTATTAGCCCAAAATTTGCAAGCTCTTTATCTATGCTTAAAATTTCTTGCTCGCTATGGGCAACCTTTATCTCATCAAGCCTTTTTTTAAAGCTTTCGTCATTGCTAAAAAGTAGATAAACGCCGCTCTCATCGAAATTTATCTGCGGATATTTGTTACTTAAATCTCTTAAAATTTCAAAGCTTCTCTTACCAAATTTTGAAAACAAAATTTGCATCTTTTTGTCGTGAGCTTTGGTTGATTTAAGTGTAAAATTTGTCATCCAAGCTCTAAAATTTTCATTTAAGCAAATACTTATATCAAGCTCGCTTTTTTTGCTAACTAGCCCCATAAACGAGCTAGATATCGCTCCATCTTTTGCAAGAGCGTGTGTACCAAAAGGCGTTAAAATTCCATTTGTAAAATCATCTTTTTGGCTGCTAATAATTAAAATTTCTTCACCTTTTTTAGCTAATTCGTAAGCCGTAAATAACGCACTAAAACTATCTCCAATAATCGCTACTTTGCCCATAATAACCCTTTGTTTTAAATTAATCTTGTAATGATAATATAAATTCAAATTTAAAGCAAAATGGTGTAAAATCAACCATTTTTAAAGAAAATGGAAATTTATCAAATGATAGAAAAATTAAAAATTATTGCTGAACTTATCGTTTTTAAGCATTCTGTTTTTGCTTTGCCTTTTATTTTTGTTGCGATGATAGTTGCTAGCAAGATAGAAAGTGGCTCGGCTTGGTTTGGCTTTAAACTGCTTATTTTAGGTATTTTTTGCGCTGTTAGTGCTAGAAATTTTGCTATGGCTTTTAATAGATACAAAGATGAAGATATCGATAAGTTAAATCCGCGAACTGCAAGCCGTCCAAGCGTTGATGGTCGTATTGGCAGGAGCAATATGCAGCTTTTCATCGCAGCAAATACGTTTGTTTTTATCGTATGTGCTTATTTTATAAATTCGCTCGCATTTTGGCTAAGTTTTCCTATTTTAGCTGTTCTTGGTGGATATTCGCTATTTAAACGCTTTAGCGAGCTAGCACACCTAGTGCTTGGCCTTAGCCTAGGTCTTGCTCCCATCGCTGGCGTGGTCGCAGTGAGCGCTGCTATACCGCTTTGGAGTGTGCTACTTTGCCTTGGTGTGACATTTTGGGTAGCTGGATTTGACTTGCTTTACTCACTTCAGGATATGAAATTTGATAAAGAAAACAAGCTCTTTAGCATACCAGCTATTTACGGCGACAAGGCTACGCTATTTCTGTCGGCTATTTTTCACGCTTTAGCTTTTATATTTTGGCTACTTTTTGCTTGGGCAGCTGGGCTTGGAGCGATGGCATTTTTTGGAATTTTAGTAAGTGGTGTGATCTTATTTTTTGAGCATAGAATCGTAAGACGCGACTTTAGCAAGATAGATAGAGCATTTTTTACGTTAAATGGCTATTTGGGAATTTTATTTTTTATCTTTGTTTGGATTAGCGTATTATGAGTGAGATTAAGCTGTTTAAAGCGCCTCTTGATATGGAATTTGAGTCTGATAAAGATGGGAGTGAGAAATTTAAAAGAGAGTTTGACTCCATCTTGCCTGGTGAAGAGGATGCGCTTGGGGCTTGGCTAAAACGAGCTAAATCACGTGGTGAAACCAAAGAGAGCGATCAAGTTTTATTAACTTTGTTGATCGAGCTTCATAGAAAAGTTGATGCGCTGAGTGATTATATTAAAAATGAACATAAGCAATATTTGCCACTAAAAGAGAGGACGAGCATCGAAGAAATCGGTTTTACACACATCAAAATAAGCGAAGAAAAATTTATAAAAGATGAAATTTACTACGCAAGGATTGCTATGCCTATCTTTCCAAAGAGAAATTTGAGTCTTTATTTAAGAGCTATTAGTGAAAATTTAGCAAAGATAGAAAATATGCATGAAGAGGATGAAGCCGACTGGAACGCTTATGTAACAGCTAGAGAGCGTGTAATGATAAGAGAAATGAGAGCGAATTCGTAAAGGAAAAATATGGAAATTTATATTTTTTTAGGCTTTGGTATCGTTTTGGCGATAATAGTAGCTTTAATGTTGATAAAAGATAGTGAGACAAATAAAAAATTTGCGAGATTTGAGCGAGCGATAGAAAGCGTTATGCAAGAAAATTTCAATCTAAAAAAGCAAATTTCAATGCTTGAGGGCGAGGCGTTTAAAAATAGTGAACAATATGAGCCACTTAAAAAACAGATAAAAGAAAATATTGATTTGCAAATAAATGAAAAGATTGTACCAATAATTCGTGCGATTAAGAGTATTGAGCGAGTAATTGATGATTTTGCAACAGAGCAAAAAGATAGGATAGTTAGTCTTGAAGAGCGAACAAGAGATATTAATAAAATCGCACCAAGCGTCATCAATGAAGAAGAGCAAATTTTAAAAATGTTTAAAGACGGAAAAAGTGCAGCGATGATCGCAAAGGACCTTCATGTTGGAATGGGGCGAGTCGAGTTTGTGCTTAAATTTCATAAATTAGCCTAAATTTGCAGGCTAATTTTAAAAAAAGACTAATCTACTCTTAAACTACAAAAATTGGCTTAAATTTTTATTTTGATTTAAATCTTTTAACATATAATTGAAAAAATTATAAAAAGCTCTAACCAAGCTTAAGAAGGTGCTTTATGCTAATCGATAAATATGGTCGGATTGTTGATTATTTAAGGATTTCTGTAACTCAGCGTTGCAACTTTAGGTGTAGGTATTGTATGCCTACAACGCCATTTAGCTGGACGCCAAGAGAGAATTTATTAACCTTTGAAGAGCTATTTTTATTTGTAAAAGTGGCTATCGATGAAGGCATAAAAAAGATAAGAATCACTGGTGGCGAACCGCTTGTACGTAAGGATTTGGACGTTTTTATAAAAATGATAAGTGATTATAATCCAGATATCGATCTAGCGCTTACTACAAATGGTTATATGCTTTCACACTTTGCCAAAAGGCTAAAGGACGCTGGACTAAAGCGCATAAATATGTCGCTTGATACGCTAAATGAGCAAAAGGCTAAATTTATCGCACAAAAAAGTGTCTTGCACGAAGTTTTAGCTGGCTTTGAAGCAGCTCATGATGCTGGATTAAAGGTAAAAATCAACACTGTCGCACTAAAAGGTGTAAATGATGATGAGCTTATAAATTTGCTCGAGTTTGCCAAATTTAGAGATTCTCAGATCAGATTTATTGAGTATATGGAAAATTCACACGCAAAAGATGATCTAAAAGGGCTAAGTAGTGATGAAATTTTAAAAATCATCTCACAAAAATATAATGTCACAAAAGATGGAAAACTACCAAATGCGCCTGCGTCTATTTATAGACTCGATGATGGTTATAAATTTGGGATCATTGATCCGCACAAGCACGACTTTTGCGAGAGTTGCAACCGTATCAGGCTAAGTGCTGAGGGGCTTTTGATACCTTGCCTATACTTTGAAGAAGCACTAAGTATCAAAAAAGCAGTTGAAAAGGGTGATATCGTAGCTGCAAGTGAAATTTTAAGGCAAGTGCTAGCAAACAAACCAAAAGAGAATAAATGGGCGATAGGTGCTAGCAATGAAACCTCTTCGCGTGCCTTTTATCAAACTGGTGGTTGATGAGCAAAGAGCTAGAGCTAGTTGAGGCGTTTTTAAGTATTCAAGGCGAGGGAGCTTACCAAGGCAGACTCGCCATATTTTTACGCTTTTTAGGCTGCAACTTAAACTGCTCTGGCTTTGGCGTGCAAACAAAGTCTTTAAAAACCGGTGAAAACCTACTAGGATGCGATAGTATAAGGGCTGTTTTTAAAGGGCATTTTAATTATAAAATTTACAGTGTAGATGAAATTTTAGGCATAGTTGATAACCTATGCAAAGGCTTAATGCAAAAGCCTATTATTGTTTTAACCGGTGGCGAGCCGCTCATCTGGCACGAAAATGAAAATTTTATAAATTTGGTAAAGAAATTGCTTGAAGATTATGAAGTGCATTTTGAGACAAATGGCACTATCTTAATTAATTTTGCTAAATATGAAATTTATAAAAACTGCCATTTTGCACTTGGTGTAAAGCTAGCAAATAGTGGAGTTAATGAGCAAAAACGCATAAATTTAGACGCTATTTTGGCTATTAAAAATAATGCAAGAAGTAGCTTTTTAAAATTTGTCCTCTCGCACTTTGATAAAAGCGAGTTGGACGAGATTATAAATATAAAAAGTCAAGTTGATTTGCCAGTTTGGTGTATGGCAATAGGGGCGAATAAAGCTGAGCTAAACGAAAATGCTTTAAAAGCGGCAGAATTTGCCATAAAGTATGGATTTAACTACTCAGAGCGTATCCACATCAGGCTTTGGAGCGATAAAGAAGGTGTTTGATGATTATTAGAAAGCTTTTTAGATTTGAAAATGCACATATTGTGAGATTTTGCAGCTCAAAGCGTTGTAGGACTAGCATCCACGGGCACAGCTATGTGGCTGAAATTTTACTTAGCTCAAATTTTCTTGATAACGCCGGCATGGTTTATGATTTTGGCTTAATGAAGCAAAACATAAAAACGATCATTGATAGTTTTGATCACGCTACGACAATATTTTCAGGCGATAATGTTGAGTATAAAAATGATCTAAAAAAGCACTCGGCAAGATGGATCGAGATCCCACTAAATCCAAGTGCAGAGCAGTTTTGCCGCATATTTTTTGTACTCATAGAAAGACTACTTGAGCTTAGTGTGATGAACAACGGTGAGCGTGAAGTGAAGCTTCATAGCATTATCGTGCATGAGACTGATACAGGCTATGCACAGTGCTTTAAAGAGGACGCCATAAATGCGCAAATGGGCGAGATAAAGCTAGATGAGATCAAATTTTCAGATGCTATCATAGAAGAGTGGGAAGATAAAAATTTATTCGAGAAGATGAAAAATAGGTTAAAAATAGAAATTCCAAAGGACGTTTGATGAAAAAAATTATAACTTCTTTTTTATTTATAGCTGGTCTATTTGTGGGCTGTGGAGATAAAGATGAGGCTAAAAATGATGTTAGCGAGCCAGTGCCGAGTGACGTGACCATAGCCCAACCAGACGCAAATGTCACAATCGATGAACAACTCCCGCCTGAGCCAGTTGTGGAAGAGAACGAGCCTTCTAAAGATAAGAAATGAACGAACATCTCTCCTCACTTTTTGCATACACTTTGCCATTTCACGTGATATTTTTTTATGCACTAGTTGCCTGTAATATACTTTATTTAATACTTACTCAGTTTAGCAGCAATAGCAAAAACTATGTGCTTCGTATAAGATATTTTTTACCGATTTATCATATGCTACTTAGTTTTCTTGTGCTAACCGGACTTATTTTATGGGCGTATTATGGATATGAGTTTAAATTTAATGCCATAAAAATGTTAATTATCTTAATAATTTTAATCGCACTTAGTGCCATAGGTTTTAAAAGGCTAAAAATTTATGCAGCTAATGGCGACTTAGAAAAATTTAAAAAATTCGCCCTTATTAAGGGATTTTTTGATCTTGTTTTAGTTATAGTTGCAGGGATTTAGATGAAATTTTTATATGATAAAAATGCAGGTAATGAAAGCTTAAAGATAGTAAATGAAGCCTTTTTGCACCTAAAAGCTAGAAGAATGCAAGCTGGTGAGCGAATAAGTGTTAGAAATTTACGAGATTTTAAAGAGTATATTTATGAAATTGATGAGATTGATAGGCGAAGTGCGAGCTTAAGTCTTGTCTTTGCCAGCTCAAATGGCGAGCAAAAATTCGACTTTATGATCGCTTGGGCTATTGTCGATCCAAAGACGATCGAAAAGACATTGCCATTTTTAAATGAACTTGGCGTTGGTAAAATAGCTTTTGTCTATACTAAATTTTCTCAAGCAAATTTTAAGATAGATATTGAAAGGCTAAACTACATAAATGCTCTATCTTGCGAGCAGTGCGGACGAACTTCACTAATGGAGTTTGAAATTTATAAAAATTTGGACGAGCTAATGAGCGTTTATAAAAATGTCTCAGCTATAAATTTTGGTGGTAAAAGCTTAAATGAAAAAAAAGATGACGAGCTTTTAATAATCGGCCCAGAGGGTGGATTTAGCGAGGATGAGACGGCTAAATTTAAAAATAGCTACTGCCTAAATACTAAAAATATCTTAAGATCACAGACTGCGGTTATCTCAGTAGCGGCAAAATTCCTAGCTTAATTTATTTGATTTTTAGATTTCTTTTTATATAATCAGCAACTTTTAATGTAGATAATTAGCCCAAAAATAATAAAGGAAAAATGATGAAAAAAGATATCCATCCAGAATACGTAGATTGCACTGTAACTTGTGCTTGCGGAAACACTTTTAAAACAAAGTCAAACAAAAGCGAGATCAGAATTGACATTTGCGACAAGTGCCACCCATTTTTCACAGGCAGCGAAAAGATAGTTGATAGTGCTGGCCGTGTTGAGAAATTTAAGAAAAAATACGCTCAAAAATAAGCCTTGCTCTACTTTATTCCTACTCCAATAGGAAATTTAGAAGATATCTCGCTTCGTGCGATTAGAATTTTGCGTGAATGCGAGATAGCTATTTGCGAAGATACAAGAGTCTGCAAAAGTCTTATAAACTTGCTAAATGAACGTTTTGACGCAAGTATAAATATATCAAAATTTATTCCACTTCACACTCACAACGAAAATGATTTTTTTGTAAATTTAAGTGATGATTTTTTTAGCAGAAATGTAGCCTACATGAGCGATGCTGGCATGCCGGGCATAAGCGATCCAGGCGTTAGCCTAGTAAGATACGCTCAAAAAAATGATATCAAATACGAAATTTTAAGCGGAGCAAACGCCGCACTTCTAAGCGTGGTCGCAAGCGGGCTTTGCGATAAAGAATTTGTTTTCTTAGGCTTTTTACCAAATACCGGTAGAGACAGAGCTTTAGCTATACAAAATGCTTTAAATTTAGCCTATCCAGCCGTAATCTATGAAAGCCCAAAACGTATATTAAGCTTGGTGCAAAGCATCGCAAATTTAGAGCCAGAGAGAGAAATTTTTGCTATAAAAGAGGCTACGAAAAAATTTGAGAGTAAGTTTAAAGATAGTGCTAAAAATTTAGTCCAAATTTTAGAAAAAGTAAATTTAAGTGGAGAGTGGGCGATTGTCATCTCAAAAAGTGACAAAACAGCCACTCAAAATATTACAAAAGATGAGATATTTTCACTTGATCTTGCCCCAAAAGTGAAAGCAAAATTACTTAACAAAATAACTGGAGAAGATGTAAAAAAGATATATGATGAGCTTATAAAAGCTTAAATTATAAGCTACAAAAATACTAAGTGACACTAAAACGAAAGTGTAAAATTTACTCTAGTTACATACAAAAATAAGTTAAATTTTAATTGACTTTAGCTACCATAAGTTACCATGATAATATACGGAAAACAACTATTTTTACATATTTTGAACAAGCGACCACAGATATTAGAAGAGATATATCTCTCAAAAGAGTGTGACAAAAAACTCTTCTCTAAAATTTGTGGCACAGGCAAAAAGATCATTCGCGTGGATAATCAAAAAGCACAGTCTTTAGCTCGCGGTGGAAACCATCAAGGTTTTTTAGCTAATGTTAGTGAGTTTGAATTTTCAGACATTGCTGAGCTTAAAAAGCTAAATTTTATCGCCATTCTTTACGGCATAAGCGATGTTGGCAATATCGGTGCTATCGCTAGAAGTGCCTATGCTCTAGGCTGCGAGGGTCTTGTGATAGTGGCAAAAAGTATAAATATGCAAGGCGTTTTAAGATCAAGTAGTGGCGCTGCTTATGAGATACCAATAGCGATTTTTGAAGACGGGCTTAGTTTGATAAATGAACTAAAGCAATTTGGTTTTAAAATTTATGCAACAGCAAGTAATGGCAAAAACGTAAAAGAGATGAAGTTTGCTGGTAAAAGAGCTTTGGTGATGGGCTCAGAGGGCGAAGGCATACCGCAAAAAGCTCTAGCAAAGTGCGATGAGTGTATTGGTATAAAGTTAAAAGAGGGCTGGGACTCCTTAAATGTAAGTGCAGCTTTTGCAATAATTTGTGACAGGATGATATATGAATGAATTAGAGAATTTAAAAGAGATAGGTATAAAGGAAATTTCACGTAAAACACATATTGAGCCTACATTTTTACAATATATTTTTGATAAAAATTTTGAAAAATTATCACGTTTAAATATTAGAGGCTATGCCAAAATTTTACAACGTGAATATGATGTTGATTTGAGCGAGTTGCTAGCTGAATATGATGCCTTTATGCAAGAAAACACTCCAGATGAGAGTCACAAAACTAAAGTTACTCCAAAAATTTCTTCTTACACTCCAAAAGATATTACCATACAAAAACAAAGCGGTAGTGGCGGTGCTGGATTTTTATTTTGGCTCATCATTTTAGCTATTATCGCTGGTGGGGCATATCATTTTGATGCTTACAAATATATCGAGAATTTTTTATCGTTTTTAAATGATGAGAATAAAAGCGTGAGCTATTCGCAGTCAAGCATAGTAAATGAGGTGAAGAAAAATATCATCGATACAAATATCACCATCTCTCAAAATAGCCCTAAAATAGAGGCAAACGCATCAAACTTGAAAATTTCAGCTCCAGTTGAGCAAAATATGACAACAAGTCCTGCAAACATGGAGCAAAATGCTGTAAAGCCAAGCATGGCAGCTCAGCCAGCTCCTAAGATAGAGCAAAACATTACAAAGCCACTAAATGAGGCGGTCATTACACCAAAACAACGTGTCTGGATAGGCATCATTAACCTTGAAAATGGTCAAAAAGTATCAAACGACACAAGTAAAAGCATAAATATAAATTTAGACCAAAGACAGCTCGTAGTTTGTGGAAATGGCAACATTGAGCTAAAGATCGGCGATAAGGTGACAAAATATAATCCAAGCCGTCCAGCTAGATTTTTAGTAGAAAATGGAGAGATGAAATTTGTGAGCTATGATGAGTTTGTAGAACTTAACAAGGGCAAATCTTGGTAAGAAAAATAGCGATTTTCACCGCTTTTAGTGTATTTGCCTATGCTTTTAGTTTACAAACTAGTGCAAGTGCTTTAAGCAATGCTGAAAATGTGCAAATTTCTTTAGAAAATTTAGACCAAAATGGCTCACTCAATGTCAATGAGCTAGTATCAAGATTAAAGCAAAGCTCAAGTTACGATAGCATTTCATTTGGTTCAAATAGTTTGAATTTAAAATTTATAAGTGAGCAAAAGGTTCCTTCTACATTATTTGTAAAATCAATAAATTCAACTCTGGATGATGCCAACATAAGTATCTCAAGAATAAATTCTCTAAAAAATGGAGATCAAATTTCTTATGGAATTTCGGCCATAAAAAATGGTGGAATAGATCCAAGCTTATTAAGCTTAGCACTTAGTCAAAGCGGTTTTAAAATTTTAGGATTTGATAGAGTTGATGGGAATTTAGAGATATTTTTAGATGCTCAGAATATGATCCTTAAGGCTGCAAAGGTAAATTTTGACGAAGAGACGCCACTTTTAAAAAGCGGTGGTACTTATTTTGTTGATGTTGAGGGTGCAAGTAGTCTGGATATCGCATCAAAAGAGTCAAATAGATGGATGCCGCTTGTTAGAATTTATGATAAAAATTTAAATCAGATTGACTCTATAAAAGAGGAGCAAGCAAAAACCGCCGTTTCTATAAATTTAGCAATAGGCGCAAAATACGCATTAATTAGCGACAATGTTGATATAAATAATATAAAAAATGAGATAATTATCAAGCTTATAAAATAGGAGCAAGCAGTGTTTGATGAGATAAGATTTAATACAATTGAGCGTTTGCCAAACTACGTTTTTGCCGAAGTAAATGCAATAAAAATGGCTGCACGAAGAGCTGGCGAGGACATCATCGACTTTTCTATGGGCAATCCTGAGGGTAGAACGCCACAGCACATCGTCGATAAACTATGCGAAAGCGCGCAAAAGGACAAGACTCACGGCTACTCAGCCAGCGCTGGAATTTACAAGCTCCGCCTTGCCATTTGCAACTGGTATAAGAGAAAATACGGCGTAAATTTAGACCCAGATACCGAAGCAGTCGCCACAATGGGTAGTAAAGAGGGCTTTGTGCATCTTGCCCAAGCTGTAATAAACCCAGGCGATGTTGCTATCGTGCCTGACCCTGCTTATCCGATACACACGCAAGCGTTTTTATTTGCTGGTGGAAGTGTCGCAAAGATGCCACTTCACTACAATGATAAATTTGAGCTAGATGAGAATAAATTTTTTGAAAATTTGATCCAAACTATACACGCAAGCTCACCAAAGCCAAAATATGTAGTCGTAAATTTCCCTCACAATCCAACGACTGTAACAGTGCAAAAGAGCTTTTACGAGCGCCTTGTAAGTATCGCAAAACAAGAGAGATTTTACGTCATATCTGACATCGCCTACGCGGATCTTACATTTGATGGCTACAAAACGCCAAGTATCTTTGAGGTTGATGGTGCAAAAGACGTTGCAGTCGAGTGCTACACACTTTCAAAAAGCTACAATATGGCTGGCTGGAGAGTTGGCTTTATGTGCGGAAATAAAAGACTTTGCGCCGCACTTAAAAAGATAAAATCATGGGTTGATTACGGCATGTTTACGCCGATACAGGTGGCTGCCACAGTCGCACTTGACGGCGATCAAAGCTGTGTTGAAGAGATACGCCAAATTTATGAAAAAAGAAGAGATGTGATGATAGAGGCCTTTGCTCAGGCTGGTTGGGAGCTTAAAAAACCAAGCTCAAGTATGTTTATCTGGGCGAAACTTCCGCCAAAGGTTAGCCATCTGGGCAGCCTTGAGTTTTCAAAGCAGCTTCTTACAAAGGCATCAGTCGCAGTTAGCCCTGGTATCGGTTTTGGCGAGGGCGGAAACGACTATGTGCGTCTAGCTCTTATCGAAAACGAAAATAGAATAAGACAAGCAGCAAGAAATATAAAAAAATATTTGAAAGAATTTGAATGAATGTAGCGATATTGGGCGTTGGAACAGTTGGCGAGTCAGTTGCTAAAATTTTACTAAAAAATAAAAAGCTAATCGCAGCAAGAAGTGGCGAGGAGATCGTACCAGTCGTTGGAGTGGTCAGAAATTTAAATAAAAAAAGAGATGCTGGTATCCCTTTGACTGACGACATAAATAGCGTCATAAACCGCGATGATATCGATGTTTTTGTCGAACTTATGGGTGGTGTGGAAGAGCCTTTTAGGGTTGTGAGTGAAATTTTAAAGCGAAAAAAAGCAGTCGTGACCGCAAACAAAGCACTTCTGGCCTATCACAGATATGCTTTGCAAAATTTAGCCAAAAATATACCATTTGGCTTTGAAGCAAGCGTGGCTGGTGGCGTACCGATCATTAGAGCCTTAAGAGAAGGCTTAAGCGCAAACCACATCGTTAGTATAAATGGCATACTAAACGGAACTAGTAACTTTATCCTAACCTCGATGATGGACGAGGGCTCAAATTTTAAAGACGCACTTAAAAAGGCGCAAGAGCTCGGATACGCTGAGGCTGATCCTACTTTTGATGTGGGTGGCTTTGATACGGCTCATAAGCTTCTTATACTGGCAAGCATCGCATACGGTGTGCACGGCGATCCAGAGGATATTTTGATCGAAGGAATACAAGGTATTACGCCTGAAGATATATTTTTCGCAAAAGATTTCGAATACTCAATAAAACTTCTAGCAATTGCCAAAAAAAGCGAGGGTAAAATCGAACTACGTGTGCATCCAGCACTTGTGCCGCAAAATAAAATGATAGCAAAGGCAAGCGGTGTGACAAATGCGATCAGTGTCGTTGGCGAGGTCGTTGGCGAGACGATGTACTATGGACCTGGAGCTGGTGGCGATGCAACGGCAAGTGCAGTTATCAGCGATCTTATCGACATCGCAAGAGATAGCAAATCGCCGATGCTTGGATATAAAGCACCGTTTGAATTAAATACGCTTGAACTACTTGATCGCGATAGGATAAAGACGAAGTACTACTTTAGGTTAAAAGTTGAAGACAAAATGGGCGTGCTAGCAAAGATTACAAATTTAATGAGTGAAAATAACTTATCGATCGATAGCATACTTCAAAAACCAAAAGATGAGAGCGAATTTGCGGTATTGTTTTTTACGACACATACGAGTCTTGAGGCTGATGTAAGAAGGACAATTGAAATTTTAAAAGAGCAAGAGTATATAAAAGAAGAGCCATTTATGATGAGGATCGAGGAGTAGCTTGGGGCTAAAAGAGTATCTCTTTGGCAAAAGCTCCGAAGATAGGGCGTGTGAATTTTTACAAAAGCTTGGTTTTGTCATTTTAGAGAGAAATTTTCACTCTAAATTTGGCGAGATTGACATTATCGCACTAAGTAGTGATAAAATTTTACACTTCATAGAGGTAAAAGCAACTAGCGGAGAATATGAAGCAGAGTATAGACTAAATAAGGCAAAATATATAAAAATTTTAAAAACTATAAATTTTTATATGATGAAAAATGAGCCAAATAGAGATTTTCAAGTCGATTTACTAGTTATAAAAAATGAAAATTTAGAGTTGATAGAAAATATTAGTTTATAATA
Organism: Campylobacter concisus; assembly: GCF_002092855.1. NCBI lineage: Bacteria > Pseudomonadati > Campylobacterota > Epsilonproteobacteria > Campylobacterales > Campylobacteraceae > Campylobacter > Campylobacter concisus. Next base: position 812,197 of record NZ_LVLC01000001.1, on the reverse strand, counting down.
AAATTTATTATTTAGATAAAATTTAAATTTAATTTGTATAATTGCTACATTTTAAAAATAAGGAGAAAAAAATGGGAAAATACATCGAACTTACAAAAGAAAATTTTGATGTTACAAAAGAAGGCGTTGCTTTAGTAGACTTTTGGGCTCCATGGTGCGGACCTTGCCGTATGCTAGCTCCAGTGATCGAAGAGCTTGCTGAAGACTTTGATAGTAAAGCAAAAATTTGCAAGGTAAATACTGATGAAGTACAAGATCTTGCAGTTGAGTTTGGCATCAGATCGATCCCAACATTGCTATTTTTCAAAAATGGCGAGCTAGTTGAGCAAATGGTCGGTGCGCAGTCAAAACAAGCCTTAACTGACAAACTAAATTCGCTTCTTTAATGAGCGAAAAAAGAAGAGGAAGCCTACTTCCTCTTACATATATATTTGGTTCATTTTTTGGTGCAGCTATGATAGCAGCTGCATTTGCGTATAGCAACTATCGTTTTTCACAATATAAATTTGTTGATTTTGCGAAGCTAGTTTTTTACGAAAAAAGCGAAATTTTCACTCCAAAAGAGCCAAAATACACGCTTTTAATCTTCAGCTCAAATCAATCAAAATTAGACGAAATTTTACCAATCAAAAATGAAACAGTTGTGGCAATCGATATCTTTCAAAAAAGATATGAGTCAAACTCAACACTAAAATATATAAGCTCAGATATTAATACGGTCTTGGAGCTGATGCGAAATTTGAGCATTACAAAACTTCCAAGTAGTGTTGAGATAGTTCATCAAAGGGGTGAAATTTATAAACAAAATTCGCCCATAAATGTTTTAGAATAAAGGAAATTTATGCTTGATTTAGCAATCATCGGAGGCGGTCCAGCAGGACTAAGCGCCGGACTTTACGCCACTAGAGGCGGACTAAAAAATGTTGTAATGTTTGAAAAAGGCGAGCCTGGCGGTCAGATCACCTCTAGCTCAGAGATAGAAAACTACCCAGGTCAAAAAGCACCTGGCGAGAGTGGCTTTGACTTTATGAGCACTTGGTGGAAGCAGTGCAGCGCATTTGGACTAGTTCATAAGTGGGCAAACGTCGTTGGTGTTAGAAAAAATAGCGATGGTAGCTTTGAAATTTTACTTGAAGGTGGCAAGAGCGAGCAGGCAAAGGCTGTCATCGTAGCGACTGGCTCAACACCAAGACGTGCTGGCTTTAAGGGTGAAGATGAGTTCTTTGGCAAAGGCGTAAGCACATGCGCAACATGCGATGGCTTCTTTTACAAAAACAAAGAAGTAGCTGTTCTTGGCGGTGGTGATACGGCTGTTGAAGAGGCACTTTACCTAGCGAATATCTGCTCAAAAGTCTATCTAATTCATAGGCGTGACGAGTTTAGAGCAGCACCTACGACCGTTGAAAAAGCTAGAAAAAATGAGAAGATCGAGTTCATAACAAGTGCGACGATAAAAGAGGCGCTTGGCGATAAAATGGGCCTAACAAAGATCGTGCTTGATACCAAAAATGGTGAGCGTGTGCTTGATGTGCCAGGAATTTTTACCTTTGTCGGACTAAATGTAAATAACGAAATTTTAAAAGATGAAAATGGCAAATTTATCTGCGATATGGTAGATGGCGGACAGGTTAAGACAAACCTTAAGATGCAAACCAGCCTGAATGGACTCTTTGTAGCAGGCGACATTAGAGAGGACGCTCCAAAGCAAGTTATAGTAGCTGCAGGTGATGGCGCAGTGGCTGCACTTAGTGCTATGAGTTACATAGAAAGCTTACATTAATACTTAAATTTAGCCAAATTTTTGGCTAAATTTTTCTTCTTTTTTTCTATTAAATTTTTTTGATTTTATACGTATTTTTAAAGACTATTTGTAATCTATCTATAATAAATTTTATGTTAAATTTCAATCAAAAATCAAAGGATAAATTTTGGTAAAAATAGGCCTTTATGGTGCTAGTGGAAAGATGGCTCAAAGTATCATTTTTTGTTTAAAAGATGAAAAAGATGCCACTTTAAGCATCGCTTTTAGCCAAAAAAATCAAGTTGAAAATTTAAGTAGCGATCTTTTGACAAATGACTTTGCTAAATTTTTTGAAGCATGCGATGTGATAATCGACTTTAGTCAAAAAGAGGCGACAATGGCATTGCTAAACTACGCTAGAACCAATCCAAAACCACTAGTTATCGGTACGACCGGGTTAGATAACGAAGATAAAAACTTACTTCACCTAGCATCGGGAGCTATGCCTATTCTTTACGCAACAAATATGAGTTTGGGCGTAGCTGTACTAAACCGCCTTGCAAGGATCGCTTCAAAAACATTAAGAGAATTTGACATAGAGATAGTAGAGCAACACCATAGGCACAAAAAGGACGCTCCAAGCGGCACAGCAATGACCTTAGCTGGTTGCGTGGCTGAGGCTAGGGATCTAAATTTAAAAGATGTTTTAGTCACTGGTAGAGCTGGCATGGTGGGCGAAAGAAGCAAGGACGAGATCGCAGTCATGGCGCTTCGTGGTGGCGATGTAGTCGGTCGCCATACGGTTGGCTTTTATAATGACGGCGAATTTATTGAGCTAAATCACACCGCAACGAGTAGGGCAACCTTTTCAAAAGGTGCGATCAGGGCTGCCATTTGGCTAAAAGATCAAAATAGTGGCCTTTACTCGATAGACGATAGTTTAGGGCTTGATGATTAAATTTGAGCTTGATGATATAGAAAGCTATAAGCTAGAATTTGGTGATAAATTCTACTTGCCAGAGCGTGAAAAGCGTCAAAATTTAAGAACTGGCGATATAGTAAAGCTTATATTTAGATTTGAAGATGATGAATTTGATCAGGTTGAGCGCATGTGGGTAGTCGTTAGTGAGACAAATAAAGGCGAATTTACCGGCATTTTAGACAATGAACTATTTCAAAAGGCTGTTTAAATGCTGGCGATGAGATCAAGTTTAACTACAAAAATGTTCTTGAAATTTACAAAGATGATGAAAACTAAAGGAAAAAAATGTGTGCAATAGTTGGTATTATAAATTCTAAAGATGCAGCAAAGACTGCCTATTATGCGTTATTTTCTATGCAGCATCGCGGCCAAGAGGCGAGTGGCATTAGTGTTTGTGATGACGGAGAAATTTCTACTCACAAGGGTAATGGCCTAGTTACAGAGGTCTTTAATGAAGAAATTTTAAGATCACTAAAAGGTGATATGGCTATTGGTCACAACCGCTATGCAACTGCTGGTAAAAACTCAGGTCGTGACGCCCAGCCAATAGCCGCTAATTACTCTTTGGGACAAATTTCAATCGTCCATAATGGAAATTTGGTAAATAAAGATGAGGTTAGAGATGAGCTTATTAAGGATGGTGCGATATTTCAGACAAATATGGATACTGAAAATATCATCCATCTAATTGCAAGAAATCATAGTAAACACTTGCAGGACCGTATTATCGCGGCACTTGATAAGATAAAAGGTGCTTATTGTCTGCTTATCCAGTCACGCCATAAAACCTTTGCCATAAGAGATCGCTGGGGTGTTAGACCACTAAGTCTTGGCAGGCTAAAAGATGGTGGATATATCGTAGCTAGCGAGACTTGTGCTTTTGATCTTGTGGGGGCTAGTTTTATAAGAGATATCAGGCCTGGCGAGATGATAGTTTTTGAACATGGAAAAAGTGAGTTTCAAAGCCTACAAATTTTTGAGCCAGAGCCTAGAGTTTGCGCCTTCGAGTATATATATTTTGCTCGCCCAGATAGCGTGATAGAAGGTAAAAGCGTCTATGAAGTTAGAAAAAAAATGGGTGAAGTACTAGCTAAAAAGAGCAAAATTAAAGCAGATTTCGTCGTACCTGTACCAGATAGCGGAGTACCAGCAGCGCTTGGGTACGCAAATGAGAGCAAAATCCCATTTGAGCTAGCTATCACTAGAAACCACTATGTGGGTAGAACCTTTATCGAGCCAAGCCAAGAGATGAGGAATTTAAAAGTCAAGCTAAAACTTAATCCGATGTCATCGGTTCTAAAAGGTAAAAGTATCGTTGTTATCGATGATAGTATCGTTCGCGGTACTACTTCAAAAAAAGTGGTTGATCTTTTAAGACATGCGGGCGCTAAAGAGATTCATTTTAGAGTCGCTTGCCCTGAGCTTAAATACCCTGAGCGATATGGCATTGATACGCCAAGCTTTGAAGAGTTAATAAGCTCTAAAAAAAATGCAGAGGAAGTAAGAGAATATATCGGTGCAGATAGCTTAGAATTTTTAAGTATAGACGAACTTAAAGAAAGTATCGGTAATGAGCGAAAATATTCGCTTGTAAGCTTTGATGGTGACTATTTCATAAAGTGAAAAATTTAGCCATTTTTTTGCTTGTTGCAATATTTTTTAGTGGTTGCTCACAAAAGAGTCCAAGCAAAAAAGATGAAATTTCTATTTACGTAAGCTACTATGAGATAAATGGCACAAAACAGCAGCTACAAATAAAAACTGCTCAAAATTTTACAGAACAAAATACTAGTGTGCCATTTTTTGGTATAGTAAATTTTTTAGCAGAAGATAAGATTTTAAATGCTTATTCGCTTGCAAAGGGTACTATAAATGTACTTGAAGTAAATAACAACTCTATAAATTTAAATAAATCAAGAGATATATTAGCTTTAAAAAAAGCTAATGAGATAAAATTTTATGAGATAAGGCCCGATGTGCTTGAGAGTGTTAAATTTAGCTCACAAAATAGTATTTGTGGTGATTTTTTGTTACAAAAGCCAGTGCATATAAATGTGGCAACAAACTATTATTTAAGAGATGATAGCTTTTTTGCAAGCTTAATAGATGCAAATTTCTTTTATAAAAAAGGTTCAAAGATCCTAAAAAAAGAGTTTGTTTATAATATAGCCGAGACTAAAATCCTAGAAGAAGCAAAAGAATTTACACAAAAGACAAAGCAGCTCTTTTTAAATGACCTACAAAAATTGGGCAGGCTACTTGATATACTTTGTACTTTTTAAATCTTTATCTTAAAAAATCGTGTTTATTGCAGATGCTAAAAAGATAAAATTTAATCTAAAATCAAACCAAGACTTAGCGTTTTATCCTATGAAATTTGTAAAATTTTGCTTTAACTTGATTAGTAGCAATTTAGTTTTGTGATATTCATGCCATTTTTAAAGTAAGGCGGATATGGCATATATACGGTAAATGGTGTGCTTTTTTGCTTTGGTAAATTTTTGGCTACATCAAATTTATATTCAACTGTATTTGGCCTCTCATCCTTATCTGTGCCAAGAACCCATGAGAAAAATGAAAGCCCACTTGGCTTAAAAAATGCTTCACCGCCAAGGTCATTTTTATTTAGCGGTTGATTGATTAGTTTGACTGTCAGTGTGCAGTTGCTAATTGTAAATTTACCAATGTTTCTCACTTGCCCCTTAAAAACAATACTTTCATTTCGTAAAATTCGTTCACTTTTTACATTTTCGAGCATACCTTTTTTTGTATATTTATCAAGCACTAGCATCAAAAAAACAGCAAGTGTAGTTGAGACCAAAATGTTTGTAAAAAATAGTGATAAAAATAACTTTCGCTCAGCTCTAAGTGAAAGAACAAGAAACAAAATAGAAAGTAGAGCAATCGCAAAAAGAACGATAATATGAACGATCGTAAAATATGCTGAGCTCATCAAAAACACTCCACTTTTTTAGAGATATTGTAATCTATAAATGCGAAATCATTGACAAATTCTTTAATCTCAATGCTTTGCTTTGGCAAAAATTCCTCGTTTAAGATGATTCTTTTTCTAGCAAATGGATTAAGCGAGTTAAAAAAATCTTTCGTATTTTGCCTTGAGCTTAGATAGAAGTCAAGCTCGATTTTACAGACACTAAGTGCATTATTTGAATTATTTGTAATATTAAAATCAACCATTAACGCATCAACATATTGAAGCTGCTTGGTTATTATTTTGCTTATGCTAACTGGCCTTAAATTTTCATTTATATATTTGTTTGCGTAGTAATTACCTACAAAAAGTCCGAAAAAACCAGCTAGAATAAATAAAAATCCTATCTGCCACCACGACTTTATCGCGATAAAAATTCCTAAAAGCACAATTAGTATAAATGCTAAAAATATCCAGCCATAGGTTAAAAAATCAATGAGCTTTGCATTTTGCAATACAAAAAGCAAGTTGTGCTTAATGCTATTTAACATCTCGCGATCTTTTCTCTTCAATGCCGCTCATACCAAAACGCCTTGCAAGTTCGTTTTTTACAGCATCTGGATGGATATTGTGGGCTGAAAGTGCCACAAGTGCATGAAAGCAAAGATCGGCTGCTTCGTAGATCAGATCATTTTTTGCTTTTAATTCATTTGAGCCCAATGCTTTAGCAAAGCCAAGATCCTTTGCAGCCATTATAAATTCGCCAGCCTCTTCGCCAACTTTCTTTAAAATTTGATTTTCGCCTTTTTTAAAAAGACTTGCCACATATGAAGTCTCAGGGTTGGCATTTAGCTTCCTATCTTCTATCACGTGATAAAGCTCGTCAAGGATGCCGTAATTTGGTTTCTTAACTTCGATTTTTGCATCCGAAATTTTACTATCTTGTAAATTTATCTTATTAAAAAAACACGACCTTGCCCCAGTGTGACAAGCTGCACCTCCGTTTTGAATCACTTTTAAAAGCAAAGTATCGTTATCACAGTCTAGAAATACAGCTTTTATCTCCTGTGTATTTCCGCTCTCTTCGCCTTTTTTCCAAATTCTATTTTTGGTGCGTGAAAAGTAGTGAGCGTAACGGCTAGATAGACTTAAATTTAGTGCTTCTTCGTTCATGTAAGCAAGCATTAAAACTTCGTTTGTGGCATAATCGCAAACCACTACTGGAAGCAATCCGCCAACTTTTTGCCAGTCTATGCTTTTTGTTACGCTGTTCATTTTTTACCTTTCGCTTGCCGAGCTAGCTTTGGTTTTATCTTTTGTATCTAGCCAGATGTTTGGCACAGCTCCGCCAGGTGTTAAGAAAATTTTAGCATCTTTGTTTTCTTTTAGAGCTTCGTTAAATTTGTTTTGCGTCTCGATCTGCTTTAAATTTAGTAGATTTTGATCTACGCTTTTTGCAACCTCTTTGTTTGCATAAGCAGTCGCATCAGCCTCGATTTTAATGGCATCAGCCTTGCCTTTTGCTTCAATGATAGCAGCTTTAGCGGTACCTTCAGCAAGTGCAGCTTGTTTTAAGGCTTCTTGATTTGCTCTTTCTACTTCGTATTTTGTTCTTTCAGCTTCTTGTTTTGCGATCTGAACGCGTTCTATTTGCTCTTTTACCTTTGAAGGCAAGATGATCTCACGAAGTTGTACTGTTAAAAGCTCAACTGGCTTATTTGGCTGAGAGTCGATGTCTTTTCTTATGCCATCATCGATTTGTCTTGCTAGGTCGTTTCTTTTTGTTGGAAGCTCTTCTGCTGTATATTTACCAGCGATACTACGAACTACATCACGAACGACAGGATCGACAATCTTACTCTCCCAGCTAAGACCCCAAGAGGCAATAGTTTGAGGAGCATTTTCCGGATTTAAACGGTATTGTACAGTAATATCAATGCTAACTGGTAAATTTCTAGCATCGAGTACCGAAATAGAGTTTTTGCGTAAAATTCCAGCACCAACGCCTTGATATGATTTTTGCATTGATTCGCCCATATCCTCGCCAGAAGTATAGTTTATGATCCTAACTCTGGTATCCACGATGATGATATCTTGGATAAAAGGTAAAAAGAAGTGAAAGCCTGGTTGCAAAGGATTTGGCTCGTATTTACCTGCTGTAGACTTTATGCCAACTTCACCTGAGTGAATTACTTTAAATGGCTGAGTGATAGCAAAAATAGCAATAATTGCAATTAAAATATAGGCAAGTGCTCCAAATTTACCAAAACCATTTGGCAAATTTGGCATTTTAAAGTCCTTTTTGAAGGGTGGCTCTTTGTCGCTATTTTGACTAGAGCCCCTGTTGTCATTACCTGGCTTTTTTTTATTGAAATAATCGTTTAAATCAGCGGGCATTTCGTTCCTTTAAATTTTTAAATATATGTTAAAAATGATTCATATTTTTTATTTAGACCATAAACTACGTCAAAATAAGCTTTTTGTAGTCTCTTTGTCACTTCGCCTCTAGCGCCGTTGCCAATCACGCGGTTGTCTATGCTATTTATAGGTGTTACTTCAGCTGCTGTGCCTGTGAAAAACGCCTCATCAGCTGTGTAAGCCTGATCTCTTGTGATGCGCTCTCTTCTTACTTCGATGTCAAGATCATGAGCAAGTCTTATGACTGTATCTTGAGTGATGCTAAGTAGGCTGTTGTCGTTTGGCGGAGTGATTAAAACGCCATTTTCAACGATAAAGAAGCACTCGCCTGGACCTTCAGCCACAAAGCCCTCGCTATCAAGAAGTAGTGCCTCGTCGTATCCAGCCTCTTTTGCCTCGTAGTTTGCCATTTGTGAGCTTAAATAGTTTGAGCTAGCTTTTGCTCTGTTCATTTGAGCAGCAGGTGCGAGTTTGGCAAAGCTTGAAATTTTAACTCTGATACCTTTTTCTAGGCCTTCATCGCCAAGATAAGCACCCCATTCCCATGAAGCGATAGCAGTTTGCACTGGTGCTTTTGTGTGAGCTACACCCATTACGCCGTATCCTAAAAATACAAGTGGGCGAATATAAACATTGCCGTCATATTTGTTTGCGCGAAGAAGCTCTATTTGCGCTTTTTCAAGCTCTTCCTCAGTGTAAGGTACATTTAAAACAGTCATTTTTGCTGATCTTAAAAGCCTTTTTGTGTGATCTTGGAGTCTAAAAATAGCTAGACCTTTTTTTGTTTTATAAGCTCTTGTACCCTCAAATACGGCATTAGCGTAGTGCAAAGAGTGAGTTAGAACGTGTACTTTTGCATCGTCCCATTTAACTAATTTTCCATCCATCCAGATAAATTCTGAAGCATTCATTGTTAAACCTTTCTTTTTTCTTAGAAATTTTGGTCTGAGTTTATCTAAAATTGCTTTAAATTTACATTTCTAAGACCAAAATTTGCAGATATTGCCTGCTAAAAACTACTTATCTAAAAGCTCTTGTATGATCTTTGCCATCTCGTCGATCGACGAAGCTGCACTTAAATTTATCAGATATTTGCCACTTACTACAAAAGCTGGCACACCGCTGATACTTGCAACATCATAAGAGGCGAACCATGCGTCTAAAAGCTCTTTTGCTCGGTCGCTATTTAGTGCTTTTTCGTAGTCGTCCTTGCTCACGTGAGCTGCTTTAAGGGCTAAATTTATAAATCTCTCTTTGTCTTTGCCATCATCAAAATCATCTTTTTCATCATGTCTTGCTTTATAGATCGCAAATTTTGCTTGCTTAAATTTTGACTCATCGCTTAGTAGATCAGTGCCATTTGCCTCATCTATCGATATAAGAGCGGCAAAAATTTTACTCGCAGTCTCACCAAGCTTGCCTTTTGTGCTTAGATGATATGGGATAAATTTCACATCTTCAAGCTTTGACATCAGCTTTTTTGTGATAGTCCGGTCAAATTTATAGCAGTGTGGGCAGTCATAGCTAAAGACCTTAACGACCGAGTTTTTAGGCACATTAAGCGGCTTTGCTAGAGTTTGATACTCCACGCCTTCAGTCAGTGCTGATAAATTTAGCGCAAAAAACGCACTTAAAATTAGCATTTTTATAAGCTTCATCTTTGCTCCTTATTTTGCTAGATCAGCTAGTACTTTTGCGGCGTGATCTTTGGCTTTTACGCTTTTATAAATTTTAGCTATCTTGCCGTCTTTGCCGATCACAAAGGTGCTTCTTGCGATGCCAAGATACTCTTTACCGTAGTTTTTCTTAACTTGCCAAACACCATAAAGCTTTGAAATTTTTTTATCCTCGTCGCTTAATAGAATGTGCTTTAAATTTTGCTTTGCGATAAAACCCACATGTGACTTCACGCTATCTGGGCTAACGCCGATGATGACGGTATCGTTTTTGATAAACTGATCGTAGTTTGCGCTAAATTCGCAAGCCTCAGTCGTGCAACCTGGAGTGTTGTCTTTTGGGTAGAAGTAAAGCACTACATTTTTGCCTATAAAGTCCTTTAATGCGACCTTTACGCCATCTTGATTTAGTGCTTCAAACTCTGGCGCTTTATCGCCAACCTCAAGCGTTATCTTTCTTTCTAAGTCTGTTTTGCTAAATTCGCTCATTTTATCACCTTTCTCTTATCTTCTACGCTTTCGCCACCTACGCCGATGTTGCTAGCATCGTGAGTTTCTATGAAAATCATCACCGCCTCTTTTTTCTTGCCAAGCACTCTTGCAAGCGTCTCAGTCACCTCTTTAAAAACTTGATCTTTTTGTTCTTTTGTCGGCTCTGGACCTGCTATTTTGATATTAACATAAGGCATTGTTGCTCCTTTTTCAAGATGTAAAATATTAGCCAAAATGAGTGAAATTTCAGATTAAAGCCTTTATTTAAGAATTTGGCATTAAAATACAAAAACTTGTTACATAGGAGCGAAAAATGGACTACAACAAACATAACAAAGGCTTTGTTTGCTTTATGTATAGCTTTGGACGAAGCAGGGCAGTTTATGCTGTTTTGATGGTTTTAGTCATATTTTTGCTTGGTTTTTTGATATTTGGCTCAAGTGCTCAAACTGATATTTTAAATTTACAAATAGCCCTTGGTGTCATGCTTTGCGGGCTTTTACTCATCCTTGTAAATCCAAAAATTTTTATCATCAAGCTAATTGGCTATTTAATTTCACTTGCTGGCGTTATGATCGCTCTTCACAATGCAAATTTACTAGGTGAAGGCTTTAGCTTATATTTTTACGCAAGCCTAGTTTTTGGCGCATTCATGATGCTTATACTTCTTAGCTGGTTTGTTTATAACGCAAGAAGCAGCGAGATAAATGAAATTTAGTTCGCCACTCCCATAAGCACGCTTGTGTAGGTGTTTTGCTTAGGCTCTGAGCTTGTTGCATCGTTTATATTTATGCGGCTAGTCTCAAGTCCAGCCTTTATGAGCGCTTCTTTTACTGCATTTGCACGCTCATTTGCTAGCTCAACTAGCTTTTCCTTATCCGTTTCGATAGCTTTTATTGCCTCTTCTCTTAAGGCTTTATCGCTTTTATCTTTAGCGCTTGGAACGAGAGAATTTAGCACGGTAATATAATCTTTGCCACTTGATGCGATTATTTGATTTATCTTTTGATCAAGCTTTTTTTCTTTAAAGTAGAGCACATCTATTTCAGAGTAAGTAGGTGTGATGCTAAGTTTCATCATAGGCTTTGCAGTAGTTAATTTTATAAAATCAGCTATTTTTGGTGCTTCTGAGCTTATCAGCTCGCTACTTCCAGCAAGAAAATCAATAGAGCTTAGATCCTTGCTGCCAAGTCCTAGAGCATTACCTAAAAATCTAAACGGAGCTAACGTGATATCGGCAAAGAGTTTTTTAACAGCAGCCCAAATGACACCGCCATATTTAAAGTCAGGGTCGTCTAAATTTCCTTCAACTGGCAGGTCGATATTTATTTGATTATTTTGATCGCTTAATATCGATATAGCAAGCGAAAGTGGTAAATTTACAGCATCTTTTGAATCAACCTTTTCTCCAAGTGTGAGTGTGTCAAAATTTATAAGATTTGAGCCATTTAGTTTTGAATCAACAACGCTATAATTTAGATTTAAATTTAACTTACCTTTTTTTATTTTATAGCCCAAAAATTGCCCGCTATATGGCGTTATGTCGATTAGATCGATATCTTTAAAAGCAAGCTTAATATCGGTATTTTGCTTTAGCTCAAAAGGAAATAATTTTGCTGTAATCTGAGAAAAGCCATTTTTGCCAACTGTGCCTTTAAACTCACCCGAACTTGGACGTTTTTTATCGATGTCAGTTAGCTTGCCGTTTAGATTTGAAATTTTTGTAGCAAATGGCATAAATAGTGACGCATCTGAAAAATCAACCTCGCCATTATTAAGTGAGAAATTTTTGATACTAAAATTTAGCTCGTCGTCTTTTTTACTAGCCACCTTTTTACTCTCAGTTTTTTGCTCACTTTGGGCTTTGTTTTTATCTTCTTTTACGATTTTGCTTAGGTTAAATTCGCGCTCTTTACTTAGATGAGCCTTGATAAATGGCGAATTTAGAGCAACTCCAGTAATTTCAAGATTATTTTTAAAAAGTGAAATTTTATCTACATCTAAACTTTTAAACGCGATTAGCTTTTCTTTATCTTTAGCATCTATTCTAATATCTTTTACGCTAAACTTTGCATCCGCTTTTGTATCTTTCGCATAGTAAAGCTCGGCGTTTGCACTCATCTCTCCACTTGAAAGATCTGCCTCTAAAAATGGCTTTGCGTAAGCAAAATATTTTGGCAAATTTTTATCTTCAATTTTGATTTTAGCAGTTATATCAAGTGGTTCAAGTTTGATCTTTGAAGTTATGTCTAAAATTAGCTTTTGTGAGCTTTTCATATCCACTTTTGCGTCAAATGGCTTACTAAAATCGCTACTTAAATTTGCTATTTTTACAAATAAATTATCAAATTTATGAGCGATCTTCTCGCCTTCAAAAAGATGCGTCAAAGCGATATTGGCGTTATTTACATTGATATTTTTTATATCAAATTTAAACTCACTCTCTTTGCTTTTTGAAGCTGATGTATTTTCTTTTTTAGTTTTAGTGCGATGATTAGCTGTTTTTGCCGGCTCTTTCTCACCAAGTCCAAGCTGGCTTATCACGCTTAAGCCGCTATCATTTAACTCTGAGTTAAATTTTGGTCTATTTACATCGATATTCTCAGCACTCACAGCCATATTTAAAATATCAAATTTGATCGTTTTTGTAAGCACATTAGCGATATCTAAAATCTCTTTATTTTTTGCCTTTAAATTTATACCATTTATACTAAGCTCATCAAGAGTTGCAAGGCTTTTATTAGTATCTTGAGTGAAGCTAATATTTGAGAATTTAGCCCCTATCACATTTGCATTCGCATTTTTACTAAGCGGGGCATTGATGTCATCAAACGCTATTTTTTCAAGCGTTAGAGTGGTTTTGCTATTTGCTAAATTTGCATTTAAATTTGAGGCATTTATATCTTTTAGATTTACTAAATTTTTACTGGTTTCGTCTATTTTTAGGGCATTTGCATTTATGCTATTTAGTGCAGCTGTCGCACTTAGCTCACTTTTTTCATTTAAATTTGCTAAAAGCAAAATATTGCTTAAATTTAGTGATTTTAAGCTTGCTGTTATTGCATTTTTAAATGATACATCGCTTAAATTTATGGCCTTTAGCTCTAATTTAGCATCTATCTTGTCTGCTATTTTACTCGATAAATCAAATTTTGGAAGCTCTAGCTCACCAAGGCTTAGTTCGTTTTTGCCCTCATCTATGCTTAGCGATTTTACATTTAAAAAGCTACCCTTTAAATTTATATTTGTAGCGTTCTCGTCGGCAATTAAAGCGTAATTTATTCCTAAATTTATGACCGCATTTTTAAGATTTAGTGTGTCGTTATCGATAAAGCTAATTGCGATTGGATCGATACTAAAGTCCTTTATGCTGATATTGCCCTCGATTTTTAGGGGATTTAGCTTAATATCGCCATTTAGATCGATCTTGTTCGCTAGGCTTGAGTTTGAGTCAAAGATGTGACTACCTGCGCTATTTTTCTTCGTATTTAGCGAACTTAGCTCGTAGTTTATATCATCAAAATTTACGTTAAATGGCTTTGTTAAATTTTGATCGCTATATGAAAATGAGCCTTTGATAATTTTTGCGTTATTTAGGACAAAATTTATAGAGCTAGTGCTGTTATCTTCAGTAGTTGCGTTATCGTCGCTTATAAAATTGCTAAAGTTAAATTTTGAATTTTTATCCCTTAAAATTTTGACATTTGGCTCATCAAGTCTAAAAATATCAACTTCTACTAGCTTTTTAAAGATAGAAAATGGCTTTAGTTTTACGTCTATTTGTTTTGTGCTAAAAAGCGGCGAAGTGGTGTTTAGCTCGGCATTTGTAGCATTTAGCTCGAAGGTAAATGGGTTAAATTTAGCATCACCGACAAAAAGCGTTGCGTTGTAGTCTTTTAGGTATTTTGGCGCGATATTTTTGATAGCGTAAGGCAGACCAAAAAAGCCAAGAAGTGTGTAAATAAGCAGGAGTGAAACTAAACTTATGCCTGAAATTAGGGCTATTTTTTTCTTTTTATCCATCTAAATTTTACCTTGAAGTGAGCTAAAAATAAGTTCTAATTTTACTTTAAAAAGGTTAAATTCTAGTTATAAATTTGCAAATTCAAATTTCACACTTGCATTAATAATACTTTTATAAAATTCGTATTACCATTTCACAAATTTTTTAGGAAAAAGGGAAAAAATGAAGAGAATTTTACTTGCATTTTTCTTGTTATTTGGCGTTTGCCTTTACGCAAACGAGAGCAAAGTCGTGGTCGCTATCGAGGAGCAAACACCTCGCATAAACCCACTTTATGACGAGGATCACGATCCTACGCTTTCGCTAGTTTTCTCTGGCCTTACGAGCCACGATGAAAATAGCAACGTCGTGCCAGAGCTTGCGAAGTCTTGGCAGGTGAGCGACGATGGGTTGGAGTATGTTTTTGAGCTAAGAGATGATGCTCTTTGGCATGACGGGGTAAAATTTAGCGCAAAGGACGTTAAATTTACCATCGAAGCGGCTCAAGATAAGAAGCTAAATGCGCCAGCTATCTCAAATTATGAAGTGGTAAAAAGTGTTGAAATTTTAGGTGATTATAAAGTAAAGATTACGCTTAATGAACCGTTTCCGCCATTTCTTGACGCACTTAGCTTTGGCGTTTTGCCTGAGCACATTTTAAAAGGCAAAGATATCTCAACCGATAAATTTAACGAGGCTCCAGTAGGAACTGGCGCATACAAGCTTGTAAAATGGAAAAAAGATGAGAGCTTGGAGTTTGTGGCAAATGATAAATTTTACAAGGGTGAGCCAAAGATAAAAAAGGTATTTTTTAAAATTATTGGTGATGAAAATTTAAGGCTCGTTGGGCTTAAAAGTGGTGAGATCGATGTTGCGCTCATCTCTCCAACTGGTGTAAATTTCATAAAAGATGATAAAAAATTAAGCCTGCTTAAGTTTAAAAGTGCAGACTATAGAGCTTTGATGTTTAACTTTGAAAATCCTCTTTTTCAAGATAAAAATGTAAGAATCGCCCTAAACTACGCGGTAAATAAAGATGAGATAGTTAAAAATTTATTTCACGGATATGCAAGCGTAGCGAACAATCCGATAGAAAAAAGCTTTGCAAATGACGGTGAGTTTAAATTTAGCTACGATCCGCAAAAGGCCAAAGAGCTACTTGAAAAGAGCGGCTTTAAGAAAAACAAGGCTGGCTTTTTTGAAAAGGACGGCAAGGAGCTTGGCTTTGATATCTATGCCTTTAATAACGACATCTTAAGGGTCAATCTAGCCAAAATTTTAAGCAGCGAGCTAAATAAATTTGGCGTGAGAGCAAAAGCCTACGCTAAGCCAAGAACAGCCTTTAGTATAAGCGAGGTTGATAGCTTTATCATCGGCTGGGGAAGCCCTTTTGATCCAGACTTTCACACGTATAGAATTTTTGGTGGATTTGCCGATGTGAGCATAAATGAAAATGGCTGGAATTTTAGCCACTACAAGGACGCAAACGTCGATCTTGCCCTAAAAAACGCAAGATATACAAAGGACGTGGAGCTTAGGAAAAAATACTACAAAGAATTTCTAAAAGCACTTTTTGAAAATCCACCTTACATTTTTATAGCCTATCTTGACTATCCGCTCGTTTTTAACAACAAAATTTCAGGCATAAAGACGCAAATTTTGGGCCACCATGGGGCTGGATTTTTATGGAACATAAGAGAGTGGCAAGTAAAATAGTGGATAAAAAATTTGTTTAGAGCCATTTTAAAAACAGTGATCTCAAGCCTTGGGTTGCTGTTTTTTATCTCATTTTTTCTATTTTTGCTCATATATTTTTTGCCAGGAAACGTCACTGACGCGATGTTTTTGCGAAGCGAGGCGGTGAGCGTGGCTATAAAAGAGCAAATTTTAGAAAATTTGGGGCTAAAAGATGGCTTTTTTGTGCAGTATTTTAGATGGCTGGCTCACTTTGTCACGGGGGACTTTGGCACTAGCTTTGTAAGCGGAGCAAGCGTTTTTTTACTCATTAAAGAGAGACTTTTAAACTCTCTTATCTTATTTTTTGCTTCGTTTTTTCTGATAGTTTTCTTATCATTTTTATTGGGGCTTTTAAGCGCCATTTATAAAAATAAATTTGCCGATATCTTTATAAACTTTAGCTCGTTTTTACTAGCTTCATTGCCGCATTTTTACGTAGCACTCGTGCTAATAGCGATCTTTAGCGTCTATCTAAACTTGCTGCCAAGCTCTGGCGCAAACGAGCTAGGATCTAGCGGGGTGGGAGCTAAATTTATCATCTTGCCAACGCTTGCCATCATCTTGCCACACCTTGGCGCAAATGTGAAATTTGTAAGAGACAGGCTAAATCAAAGCCTAAATGCTGACTTTATCCAGACGGCTCACGCTAGAGGCTTGGGGCGGGGCAAAATTTATTTCTTTTCCATAAAGCATGCAAGCACCGATATAGTCTATTATTTCGCAACCCTTGTGGCTGGCGTTTTTGCTGGCTCATACGTGATTGAGAGCATTTTTTCATTTCCAGGCATAGGCAAGCTTAGCCTTGATGCAGTCATCGCCAAAGACTATCCAGTCGCACTTGCGACCATTTTGCTAACGGCTGTTTTTGTCGTTTTTGCAAATTTACTGGCTAAAATTTTCGCCATCTTGGCAGATAAGAGAAATTTATGAGAAAAGTCATATTTTTCCTAGCCTGTTTTGTCTTTTTAGCACTTGTCACATTTGCCTTTGTGACGCCGTTTTTTTCTAAATTTGAGCCAAATTTCACTAACTTTATGGCGGTAAATTTAGCCCCAAACGGCGAGCATATCTTTGGCACTGACATCCTTGGTAGGGACAATCTCATAAGAGTGGCCTACGCGCTTAAAAACTCGCTTCTTATCTTGCTGCTAGCTGGCTTTTTAACGACGTTTTTCTCGCTCATCTACGCATATTTTGGCACGAGTAAGAGCAGAACCTGCGAGAGCCTTTTTGATAAAGGGCTTGATGCCTTTTTAAGCATCCCAAACATCGTTTTTATCATGCTTTTTAGCTCATTTAGTAGTGGGGATCTGCTTATAACCTCTTTTATCATCGCCATTTGCTCGTTTATGCAGGGCGCAAAAGTCTTTATGCAAAATTTAAGACTTAATAAAACGTGCGACTACGCCGAGCAGGCTGTGATAAATGGGGCTAGCAAATTTAGCCTGATCTGCTTTGAAATTTTGCCAAATTTAAAGCATCTAATAATTAGCATCTTTGGCATAAACGCGATAAACGCAGTCGTCATGGAGGCTACGCTTGGCTTTTTTGGCGTGGGTAGCGATGCAAATAAGATAAGCCTTGGCATCATGCTAAATGAGAGCAAAGAAGCACTTTTCCTTGGCTCTTGGTGGATGGTACTTTTTCCTGGCGTGACGCTCTTTTTGCTCATACTTGCAACCTCGATCATCACATCAAATTCAAAAAATGGCAATATAAAAATATGATAGAGATTAAAAATTTAAACGTTTTTTATAAGGATAAGAAGCTTTTGCGTGAGCTTGATTTTGGTATGAGTGAGGGTAAATTTATAGGTATCACGGGCGTTAGCGGCAGTGGTAAATCGCTCTTTGCAAAGAGCTTAATAAGGCTTTTTGATGATGATTTTAGAGTGAGGGCGGATAATTTTAGCATTTATAAAAAAGATATCTTAAAACTTAGCCAAAATGAGCTAAAAGAGCACCGAAAAAAGGTTGCCGCGCTCATTTTTCAAAACTCCGTTGCTAGCCTTCATCCGCTCTTAAACGTGGGCGATCACTTTAATGCCTATCTTGGCGGCGATAATAAATCAAATAAAGAGCTTGCATTTAGCTATTTTAGGGAGTTTGGGCTGGGTAATGCAAATCTTATCTGGCACAAATACTCATACGAGCTAAGTGGCGGCGAGGCGAGCCGTGTGCAGATCGCTCTTGCGCTTTGCTTAAAGCCAAAAATTTTAATCTGCGATGAGATAACAAGCGGGCTTGATAGCATTAGCGGTAGCCACGTGGCGGGCATCTTGGAGAGTTTAAAGGGCAAGATGAGTGTCATTTTTATCTCGCACGATGAGGCGCTGACAAACTATCTTAGTGACGAAATTTGGCAGATGAGAGATGGGCGGCTAAATTTAAAGGAAAATGCGTGAAAATCAGGCTTGAAAACGTATCAAAAAGTTTAAGCTTTAAGGAGCATTTTAACGCTAGAGCTGAAGTACTGCACCTTTTAGAGGGGATAAGTTGCGAGCTTGATGATTGCGAAAATTTAGCCATTTTGGGGCAAAGTGGCAGTGGCAAAAGCACGCTTGCAAAGCTCATATCATTTAGCGAGCCAAAAAGCGGGGGCAAAATTTATATAAACAGTGAAGAGATCACAGACAAAAATGAGCTCAAAAAAGATATCAGATATATCTTGCAAAACCAAAAACAAGCCCTAAGTCCAGCGCTAAAAGTAAAAACCGCCATCGCTCATGTGAGGTCATATCTTAAGCTTAGCTTTAGCGAAAATGAGCTCAAAGAGCTTCTGGCAAATTTAAATTTAAAAGATGAAATTTTAGAAAAATATCCATCTCAGCTAAGTGGTGGCGAGGCGACAAGGGTCGGGATACTGCTAGCGCTTCTTTCAAAGCCAAAAATCCTAATCTGCGACGAGATAACAAGCGGGCTTGACAACGAGACGAAGCAAAAGATCATAAATTTGCTTTTAAGCTTAGATGAAAAGATCAGCATTATCTTTATCACGCACGATATTTTAAGTGCGATGAAGATAGCACAAAAAGTGCTAATAATCGAGGCTGGCAAGCAGGTGGCGTGGGGTAAATTTGAAGATCTTGCAAGCCAAAATGTCCTTAAAAAATACCTTGATGCTGCAAAAATTTATAAAAATAATCTTTGATATAATGCGAGCAAAAAAAGGTTAAATTTTGCTAGTTCACATCTGCTGCTCGGTCGATAGCCACTACTTTTTACAGCGCCTACGAAAAGACTATCCAAATGAACGAATAGTCGGCTATTTTTATGATCCAAATATACATCCATATAGCGAATTTTTACTGCGTTTTGAGGACGTGAAGCGAAGCTGCGAGAAGCTAGGCATCAAGCTAATATGCGGCGAATACGACTATGAGGCGTGGCTTGGTGGCACAAAGGGGCTTGAAGACGAGCCAGAAAAGGGCAAAAGGTGCGAGTACTGCTTTGATTTTCGTATGAAAGACTCTGCTAAAAAGGCGCTTGAGCTAGGACTTAGTAAGATCACGACGACGCTTTTGATGAGCCCAAAAAAGGACTTTTCTCAGCTTAAAAAGGCGCTTGATGAGGCGGTGGCTGGCTCAAATTTAGAGGCGGTCGCAGTTGATTATAGAAAAAATGGCGGCACAAGCGAGCAATTTATCCTCGCTAAAAAAGACAAGCTCTATCACCAAAACTACTGTGGCTGTGTCTTTGCGCTAAAAAAGCAGCGTGACTCGCAAAATTTGCCCCAAAGTGAGCTAATGAGCGAGCTACACGCAAGAGCACTTTATGGCAGCATAGAAGCTAGGCTTGAGCTTTACAAAAAGGTGCGCCTTTGCGAGGCGAGAGGTGAGAAATTTCATCTTTTTAGAAGGCGATTTTTAAACTACAGGCTTTTACGCGCTAGTGTTAAATTTGGCGGAGTTGTGGTACCAAGCTACTTTGTACTCTACTCTGGCTTTAAAAGAGAAAATTTAAAGCTAAATGTAGAGCGTGACTGCGAGATCGATGATGAGCTAAAAGAGGGCGTGATATTTATGAGCATAGAGCGCTTTAATAAATTTACAAATAGCAAATTTAAAAGCGTTGATGAGCTTTGCAAAAGGCCGCTTGAGCTTGACGCTGAGCTAAAATTTCGCCGTGATATAAGCGGAGAATTTTCGCAAAATCCTATCATCATCCTAGACGAGGTCAAAAAGGGCAGCTACGAAATTTACGCAAAGGCTGTTTTTTATAACGATAGTGAAGAAATTTTGGTTTTAGACTAAAAGGTGAGTTTATAAAATTTATCTTAAAGCAGTGAATTAAATTTTTGCCACATAAGGCGAAATTTAGAGATTTTTAAAAGAGGCTAATAATTTTTTTCTTAGTATAAATTTGTTACAATCGCCACAAATTTACATTACTAAGGCTAAAACGTGATAGACGTCGTAGAAATTCAAAAAATTCTTCCACATAGATTTCCATTTTTACTTATAGATAGAGTTGTTGAGCTAGAGCCAGCTAAGAATATCGTGGCTTATAAAAATGTAACCATTGGCGAGCCGATATTTCAGGGACACTTCCCAGGTCACCCGATATATCCTGGCGTAATGATAATCGAAGGCATGGCGCAAGCTGGCGGTGTGCTAGCGTTTAAGAGCATGAGTGATGAGCATCAAGCTGGTATTGAGAATAAAGTGGTTTATTTTATGAGTATAGACGGAGCAAAATTTCGCCATCCAGTCCGTCCTGGAGATAGGCTAGAGTATAGACTAAATGTGCTAAAGCACAAGGGAAATATCTGGGTGCTTGAAGGCAAGGCATACGTAGATGACGCACTTTGCGCTGAGGCTGAACTAAAAGCGATGATAGTCGATAAATAGGCTTTAAGAAAAAGAGAGAAAATGAAAAATATCCACCAAACAGCCGTTATAGAAGATGGAGCGATCATTGGAGATGACGCAAATATCGAGGCTTATGCATTTGTAAGTAAAGATGCAGTCCTTGGCAATAACGTCACGATAAAGCAAGGTGCAAGGGTACTTGGCAAGACTAAAATCGGTGATAACTCTCGTATATTTAGCTACGCGATCGTAGGCGACATCCCACAAGATATCAGCTATAAAGATGAGATTGATACCGGCGTCATTATCGGCGAGCACGCAACTATACGTGAGTTTTGCACGATAAACTCAGGCACGCACAAGGGCGATGGCATAACAAGGATCGGTGATAACGCCTTTATTATGGCATATTCTCATATCGCGCATGACTGTATCATCGGTAGTAACGTAATCTTGGCAAATAACGCAACCCTGGCAGGTCACGTCGAGCTTGGCGACTATGCTGTTGTGGGCGGTCTTACACCAATTCATCAGTTTGTTAGAGTGGGTGAGAGCTGCATGATCGCAGGTGCAAGCGCGCTTAGTCAAGATGTAGTGCCATTTTGCCTAGCTGAGGGCAATAGAGCATATATAAGAAGCTTAAATTTAGTTGGCATTAGACGTAGATTTGATAAAGAGCAAGTTGAGGAGCTAGTTCGCGCTTATAAATTTTTGTTTAATCAAGGCATCAGCCTAAAAGATCAAGCAAATGAGCTGATCGCTAAAACCAGCGACGAAAACGTAAAGAAAATGTGTAAATTTATATTAGAAACGACAAGAGGAATTCCGCTTGCAAAAGGAAGAGATTAATGGCTAGAAAGTGTAATTTTTGTGGAGAGGCAGAGTCTGCCGAGAGAAGATTACTTGCAGATATCGAAGGAAATGCCTATATATGCGAGTATTGCATCGCTGCTGCATACGATATGATACATGGAGATACTAGCGTAGAAGAGAGTAAAAACGACGAAACGATAGAATATCAAAAGCTCACACCAAAGGAGCTAAAAGCGGTACTTGATAACTATGTGATCGGTCAAGATAGGGCTAAAAAGGTCTTTAGCGTCGGCGTATATAACCACTATAAGAGAATTTTTAAACAAAGCGACATCAAAGACGATACTGAAATTTCAAAATCAAACATCTTGCTTGTTGGCCCAACTGGAAGTGGTAAGACGTTGATGGCTCAGACTTTAGCGAGATTTCTTGATGTGCCTATCGCAATTTGTGACGCCACAAGCCTAACTGAGGCTGGATATGTCGGTGAGGATGTTGAAAATATCCTAACAAGGCTTTTACAAGCTGCAAATGGTGACGTGAAAAAGGCGGAGCAGGGCATTGTCTTTGTAGATGAGATCGATAAGATCGCTAGAATGAGTGAAAATAGAAGCATCACAAGAGACGTTTCGGGCGAAGGCGTACAGCAAGCACTTTTAAAGATCATCGAAGGTAGCGTCGTGAATATTCCACCAAAAGGCGGCAGAAAACATCCAAACCAAGACTTCATCCAGATAGATACGACAAATATTTTATTCGTTTGCGGCGGTGCATTTGACGGACTTCTTGATATTATCGAGAGAAGAGTTGGTAAAAATGTACTTGGATTTAACCAAGAAAAACGTGGCAAAAATGAAAAAGAAAATTTACTAAGCCTACTTGAGCCAGACGATCTTGTAAGATATGGCCTCATCCCAGAGCTTATTGGTAGACTTCACGTAGTAGCTACTTTGAATGAGATAACAAAAGAAGATATGGTTAAAATTTTAACCGAGCCAAAAAATGCGATATTAAAACAATATCAAAAGCTTTGTGCGATTGATGGTGCTACGCTTAAATTTGATGATGAGGCACTTGAAGAGATAGCAAGTCTAGCCATTGAGCGAAAGACTGGAGCCAGGGGGCTTAGAAGTATAATGGAAGAGCTTATGACAGACATAATGTATGAGCTGCCAGAGTTAAAAGAGTATGATATTGTTATCTCAAAAGAGACTGTAAAAGATAAGGCAAAGCCAATTTTAATAAAACACGATAAGAAAATAGCATAAAGGAAATAGATGTTTTTAGATCAGGTTATAGGTTTTTTCTCAAGTGATATGGGCATAGATCTCGGTACTGCAAATACACTTGTTTTGGTAAAGGATAAAGGCATAATAATAAATGAACCTTCTGTTGTTGCAGTAAGGCGTGAGAAATATGGTAAGCAAAAAATTTTAGCGGTCGGACATGCTGCTAAAGAGATGGTAGGAAAAACTCCAGGCGATATCGAGGCGATAAGGCCGATGAGAGATGGCGTAATTGCGGATTTTGATATGACTGAGCGCATGATACGCTATTTTATAGAAAAGACTCACAAAAGAAAAAGCTTTTTACGCCCAAGGATCATCATCTCAGTTCCTTATGGGCTAACCCAGGTCGAAAGAAAAGCTGTTAGAGAAAGTGCTTTAAGTGCTGGAGCAAGAGAAGTATTTTTGATCGAAGAGCCTATGGCAGCAGCGATTGGCGCAAATTTACCAGTCCGTGAGCCACAAGGTAACCTAGTAGTCGATATCGGTGGTGGTACGACTGAGATAGGTGTTGTCTCGCTTGGTGGTCTAGTTATTTCAAAATCAATCCGCACAGCTGGAGATAAGATTGATATTAGTATTGTTAATTACATAAAAGAGAAATATAACCTACTAATAGGTGAGCGAACTGGCGAGGAGATAAAGATTGCTGTAGGTTCTGCTGTACAGCTTGAAAAAGAGCTAAGCGTAGTGGTAAAAGGACGCGACCAAGTAAGTGGTCTTTTAAGTAGAGTCGAGCTAACAAGCGAAGATGTAAGAGAAGCGATGAGAGAACCACTAAAAGAGATCGCAGATGCGCTTAAAACCGTGCTTGAGATGATGCCGCCTGATCTTGCTGGTGATATCGTGGAGACTGGTATCGTATTAACTGGTGGTGGAGCACTTATTAGAGGACTTGACAAATTTTTATCTGATATCGTTAAACTTCCAGTTTTTGTAGCTGACGAGCCACTCCTTGCGGTTGCTAGAGGAACTGGCAAGGCACTTGAAGAGATTGGGCTTTTACAACAGCTGACAAATGAAGAGTAAGATTGTTCTTTTTGTTTTTATAGCATTGCTTGCTACGGCCTCAGTTTTCAAGGGAGAAATTTTAAGTAATCTTTCTATTGGGTTTAGTAACTATGCTACAAATTCATACGACAATTTTGCTAAAAGTGTGAAAGACTATATAAACGAATATTTTAGGCAGGCTAGCGAGATAGAAAAACTAAGAGCGCAAAATGAAGAGCTAGAGCGCTCAGCCACGCTTCTTTCTACTTTTGCGAACGAGCTAAATCAAATTTTAAAAGATAAAAACTCGACTGCCTACGCCCCAGCTGTAAAGCTAGTAAAAGGGCTTAGCTACGTGCATATCGGGGATTATAATAAAATTTGGATAAGCGAGTTTGAAGGATATGACCCAAATAAAATTTACGGGCTCATCTATCAAGGAAATAGCGCTGGCATCGTCATTGCAAAAGATGGCAAGCCACTAGCTTACTTGCAAAATGATCCAAAAAGTATATTTGCAGTTTATATAGGAAATGACAAAATTCCAGGCGTCGCGCATGGAAATCAAGGCCAAATAATGGTGAAATTTATCCCACAATGGCTCAGCCCAAAAGAGGGCGACGAGGTCTTTACGAGCGGGCTTGATGGGATATTTTTTAGTGGAGTGCCAGTAGGGCGCGTGAGTAAAATTTTAAAAGAGAGCTCCTATCAAAGCGTGATAGTTGAGCCCTATGCAAAGCTAAACATACCAAACTATCTATACGTTGTAACAAAGGAAAAATGATGCCAAAAAGAACAGATATAAATACCATTTTGCTAATCGGCTCAGGCCCTATCGTCATCGGTCAGGCCTGCGAATTTGACTACTCAGGCACACAAGCAGCCAAGACGCTAAAAGAGCTTGGATACCGCGTAGTGCTTATCAACTCAAACCCAGCCACCATCATGACTGACCCAAATTTTGCCGATGCAACGTATATTGAGCCGATCACAAAAGATAGCATTTTAAAGATCATCGAAAAAGAAAAGATCGATGCTATCTTGCCAACGATGGGCGGTCAAGTAGCACTAAATGCCGCTATGGAGGTATTTGAGAGTGGTCTTTTAAAGGATGTAAAATTTCTTGGTGCAAACCCAGAAGCGATAAAAAAGGGCGAAGATAGACAAATTTTTAAAGCGACTATGCAAAAGATCGGCATGGACCTGCCTGAGAGTAGATATGCCTACAATATGGATGACGCGCTAAATGCGGCAAATGAGATAGGCTTTCCACTCATCATAAGAGCTAGCTACACGCTTGGTGGCGCAGGAAGCGGTGTGGCTTACAATATGGACGAGTTTAAAGAGCTAGCTAACACCGGCCTTGACGCAAGCCCGATACATGAAATTTTGATAGAAGAGAGCTTGCTTGGCTGGAAAGAGTACGAGATGGAGGTCATTAGAGATAGAAACGATAACTGCATCATCGTCTGCTCGATCGAGAATTTCGATCCAATGGGTGTTCATACAGGCGATAGCATCACGGTCGCACCAGCTTTAACGCTCACAGATAAAGAGTATCAGGCGATGCGTGATGCTAGCTTTGCCATACTTCGCGAGATAGGCGTTGATACTGGCGGCAGCAACGTGCAGTTTGCCATAGACCCAAAAACGGGCCGCATGATCGTTATCGAGATGAACCCACGCGTGAGCCGAAGCTCAGCACTTGCTAGTAAAGCTACTGGCTACCCGATCGCAAAGGTAGCGACACTGCTTGCAGTTGGCTTTAGCCTAGATGAGATCAAAAACGACATCACAGGCACGCCTGCTAGCTTTGAGCCGGTGATCGACTACATCGTGACAAAGATCCCACGCTTTACATTTGAGAAATTCCCAGGATCAAACCCATATCTAGGCACTGCGATGAAGTCAGTCGGCGAGGTCATGGCTATTGGCAGGACATTTAAAGAGAGCATCCAAAAGGCGCTTTGTAGCCTAGAGCGCGATCTTTGCGGATTTAACAGCCTTAGCCTAGAGAAAAACGCTTTGATTTATGGCATCAGAAATGCAAATGAGAGAAGAATTTTATATCTAGCACAAGCCTTTAGAGATGGCTTTAGCGTGGCTGAGGTGCATGAGTTTAGCAAGATCGATCCTTGGTTTTTGGAGCAAATTTATGAGATAGTTAAATTTGAAGATAAGATCGACATGGATATCTTAAATAACGAAGAGCTACTGCGAGAGGCCAAAAGCATGGGCTTTTCAGATAAAATGATAGCTGTGCTTATAAATGAAAAAGACGATCTTGAGCTTAGCCAAAATGATATCTATTTTGCTAGGCAAAAGCTTGGTATCGAGCTTGAATACAACGAGGTTGATACTTGCGCAGGTGAGTTTAAGGCACTAACCCCATATCTTTACTCAACCACAAATATCACTAAATTTCCTAAAAAAGAGCTAGCAAAAGACGCTAAAAAGGTGATGATAATAGGTGGCGGTCCAAACAGGATCGGCCAGGGCATAGAGTTTGACTACTGCTGCGTGCATGCAAGCTACGCTCTAAGAGACCTTGGCATAAAAACAATAATGTATAACTGCAACCCAGAAACCGTCTCAACCGACTACGACACGAGCGATATTTTGTATTTTGAGCCGATTGATTTTGAGCACGTGAGATCAGTCATCGAGCGCGAAAAGCCAGACGGCGTGATTGTGCATTTTGGCGGCCAAACTCCGCTTAAATTTGCAAAACGCCTAAGCGTGATCGGCGCTAAGATCATCGGCACAACAGCAAGAGTGATCGATGTGGCCGAGGATAGAAAGAAATTTAGCGAATTTATAAATAAAATAGGCGTCCTTCAACCTAAAAATGACACCGCCACTAGCTTAGAGGAAGCCTTACAAAAGGCCGCAAATATCGGCTATCCAGTGCTTGTTCGCCCAAGCTACGTTCTAGGCGGTAGGGCGATGAGAAGGGTACACAACGAGAGCGAGCTAAAAGAGTATATGAGTGAAGCGGTAAAGGTTAGTAACCACTCGCCAGTGCTACTTGATAAATTTTTACAAGATGCAAAAGAGCTCGACGTAGATGCGATATGTGACGGCAAAGAGGTCTATATAGGTGCTATAATGGAGCACATCGAGGAGGCTGGAATTCACTCTGGCGACTCGGCTTGCATACTGCCACCGATGAGTTTAAGCGAAGAAATGATAAAAAAGGTAGAGAAGCAAACCAGAGATATCGCACTAAATTTAGGCGTCATTGGCCTTATGAATATCCAGTTTGCCATCTATGAAAACGAGCTTTATATGATCGAGGTAAATCCTCGCGCGAGCAGGACCGTGCCGTTTGTGAGTAAGGCCACTGGCGTGCCTATGGCAAAGGTGGCAACAAGAGTCATGTGGCAGGGAAATTTACGTGAGGCGCTTAAATTTTATGATGATTACAAAGTTGTTTATGAGGACGGCGACATCCTAAAACCACGCGTTAGCTCGCATATTTGTGTAAAAGAGTGTGTATTGCCATTTAACAAGCTAAGTGGCGCCGATCTCATCCTTGGCCCTGAGATGAAAAGCACTGGCGAGGTCATGGGTATTAGCCACGACTTTGCAAGCTCATTTGCAAAGAGTCAGATCGCTGCTAGCAACACTTTACCAAGCAAGGGTAGGGTCTTTTTAACGCTAGCTGACGCTGATAAATCTTACGCGCCTGATCTTGCAAGAGAACTAATAGCCCTTGGTTTTAGCATCGTCGCAACTGGCGGTACGCATAAAATTTTAAGCGAGGCTGGTGTGGAGGCCGAGTTTGTCTATAAGATAAGCGAGGGCAGACCAAACGTCGAAGATAGGCTCAAAAACGGCGATATCGCACTTGTTATAAATACAAGCGATACAAAATCAAGCGTGGATGATGGCAAAAAGATCCGCCAAAATGTGCTTAGATTTAAAATTCCTTACTTTACAACGATCCGTGCAGCACTTGCAGCTGCTAAGTCGCTAAGCTCGGTACAAACCGGCAAAGCACTTGAGGTAAAAAGCTTGCAAGAGTATTTATCTAAAAAATAATAATTTAAGGCAGTTTAGCTTATAGCTAAACTGTTTTTTTAAAGTATTATTAGAAGTAATAGATGCCCATATATAGAATTTTGCTTTGAATTTTAGTCCAGCTTTCATCAATCTAGTAATATTAAAGCTTATGTTTAATATAATCTCACTCAAAAGGAGAGATTATGAAAATTTTAAATGCTTTTTTTACGGGTATTATATTTGTCCTTGCTCCTATTTTTACGCTATTTGTTGGAATTTACAACAACTACTTTTCTTACTATGGCATAAGTGAGTATTTTAATGTTATTTTTGTTGATAACGTGCCTTTCTTATGGCTTTTGCCCGTATTTTTTATATTTGGGTATTGCTTTTTTTACGCGTCTTTTAGAAAAATTTTTAGAGCCTTTTATTTAGTTTTGCTGATAGTTTGTGCTTTTAGTTGGTATCCTGACTTTGGACGCACTTTAGGAGAGAATTATTTTATGAGCAAATCGCTATCTTTAGATATCTCATCAAATTTAGAAAATGAGCAAAAGACTGATGGAAAGATACTTTATGAAGGACGAAGAGAAATTTATTTTTTAAGAAGCGATAATAATAAAGTCGTTAAAATTTCAAAGTAAAGTTTTACCTTTATTTAGTTAAAATGGCATAAAAATTTAAAGGTTTAAAATGCGTTTAAAACTCCCACACGTTCCGTATATTTCACATAAAATAGCAATAGATCTTCTAAATTGTGGTTTCGTAAGACTAAATAAAGGCATTGAGCCAATCGTAGCAAAAACAAGTGAAATTTTAACAGTCGATATTCAAAAAGAAAGAGCTTTAGATGAGCGAGTAAATGAGCTTTTGGAGAAAAATGAAGATGAGATGCAAACTATGCAAATTGACCGCAAAAATATGTTTTGGCTCGTTAAAAAGAAGCTCGCAGGTGAATTTGATGTAATCTTAATCCACGAAGATAGATTTAGTAATATCGCTCACAAAGTGCTTGAAACTATTTGGAAGAGCGGTCTTGTTGATTATAATGTATCTGAAAATCGCGTAAAAAATGTGATTTATAACTCGATAGACGAGTACTTAAAAAGCTATGAGAAGATAGAAGATGATGTTTATGAAATGATACAAAATTATAAACATAAGCTAATCCCAGGAACTGATGAATATGATCTTGTCTTTGAGCGTTTGTATCAAGATGAGCTTAAAAAAAGAGGCATGCTTTAATGAAAGCTTACATTTATATTGAAAATGGTGTTTTTTTAGAAGCAAAAGCTTTTGGTGCTCACGGTGAATGTGCTGGCGAGCTCGTTTTTAATACCTCGATGACTGGCTACGAAGAGATCATGAGCGATCCAAGCTATGCTGGTCAGTTTATCGTCTTTACGATGCCAGAAATAGGCATAGTAGGTATAAATGAAGACGATATGGAGAGTCTTAGGATTCATGCAAGTGGCGTTATAATGAGAAGCTACAATGAAATTCCATCAAACTACCGCTCGCAAAAATCTTTGGGAAAATTTTTCGAAGAGCAAGGTAAATTCGGCGTTTATGACGTTGATACTAGATACCTCACAAAGATGCTACGCGATGAAGGTGCCTTGATGGCTTATATCTCAACGCAAATAAGTGATAAAGATGAGCTAAAACGTAGACTTGAAAGTAGCGGACGTATAGAAAACATAAACTACGTAAAAACAGTTAGTGCGATGGATGAGTATGAGCACAAAAAAGGCGCTTGGGATAGAAATTTAAAGTCATATAAGCCGCTAAAAAGTATTGGCAAAAAGATAGCTGTTTTTGACTTTGGTGTAAAGAAAAATATCCTAAACGAGCTATGTGAAATTGGCCTTGAGGTTATTGTCGTGCCACACGACACTAAGGCTGAAATTTTAATAGAAAAATTTAAAAACGGTGAGATAAATGGGGTATTCTTATCAAATGGTCCTGGTGAGCCAAAAAATTTAAAGGCCGAAATAGGCGAGATCAAAAAGATGATAGAGGCTAGGATACCTATATTTGGCATTTGCCTTGGGCATCAGCTACTATCAAATGCCTTTGGATATGAGACATATAAGCTTAAATTTGGTCAGCACGGAGCAAATCACCCAGTCTTAAATTTAGAGACAAAAGCGATCGAGATAACAACACAAAATCACAACTACAACGTACCTGAGAGTATCGCAGAAGTAGCTGTTGTGACTCATAGAAATTTATTTGACAACACGATCGAGGGTGTGAGATACAAAGACTATCCGATCTTTTCAGTTCAGCACCACCCAGAAGCAAGTGGTGGTCCAAGCGAGAGTAAATATATATTTAAGCAGTTTTTAGAAATTTTATAAGATGCAAAACATAAACCTTTACATGATTGTCTCAGTTGCATTTTTAAGTAGCTTTAGTCATTGTGTAGGTATGTGCAGCGGATTTTTGAGCTTGCAGACTCTATTTTTTAAAGGTAAGAATAAAATAGAAATTTTAATGCTAAGCACACTTTATAGTCTAGCTAGAATTTTTGCTTATGTAGTTTTAGGAGCTTTGTTTGGCGCCTTTGGAGTTGTTATTAGCTTTAGCATGCAGGCAAGAGGTCTTATATTTTTCATAGTTGGTTTAGTGATCGCGTTTATCGGCATTGCCTTACTTTTTAGGGGTGAGCTTTTAAAATTTGTAGAGAATCAAAAGGCGCTTAATTTTGTAGTAAGAATTGCAAAAACAAGGATTCAAAAGAAAAATTTAGCAAATTTTTTATTACTTGGTTTTTTAAATGGCTTTTTGCCTTGTGGTGTGGTTTATTATTTTTTGGCACTTGGGATTTTAAGTGCAAATTTTATTGATTCGGCTTTTATAATGCTTGTATTTGGTCTTTGTACATTGCCAGCTATGCTTTTAGCTAGCTTTGTATTTGGAATTTTAAATGAAAAATTTAAAGACATAATGTTTAAGATCTCAGCTAGCATAATGATAATAAATGGAATTTATCTATCATTTTTAGGATATAGAGCAAATGCTTAAGATAAAAAATAAGAGAAATAATTGTTAATTGCGTCAAAATTTATGAAGTTTGATAAATATAACCAAAAAGGAAGAATAAATGAGCAAGATTCTTAATAATCTAACTGTTCTTATCGTTGAAAATGAGGGAGATGGTAAAAAAATAGTACAAGAAGTTATGCGAGATAAATTCGAAAAAGTTATCACTGCTCAAAATGGAGATGAAGGACTTAAGAAATTTAAAAAATATAATCCAAATATGGTTATAACAGACGTTTTTATGCCTATAATGAATGGCCTTGATATGGCTAAAAGCATTAAAGAAATTTCAAAAGATACACCTATTATAGTTTTTAGTACAAATAGTGAAAAAGAAACACTTCTAAAAGCGATAGATGTTGGTATTGATAAATACGTTTTAAAGCCGATTGATCTTGATGATTTTTTGGTTACTTTAGAAAATGTTGCTAAAAATAAGATAGAAACAGCAAATATTATTCAGGTTACAAATGGATATAGTTTTAATAAAATAAAACGTGTGCTTATCAGAGATGGTGTTGAAATTTCTCTTACAAAAAAAGAACTTGCTTTTATATCCTTACTCATAAAAAGACTTGGTACGCTTGTACTTCACGATGAAATAAAAAATGTTGTTTGGGTTGGCGAGAGCGTAACAGAAGCTGCTATTAGGACCTTTGTTAAACGTGTTAGAGATAAAGTTGGCAGTAATTTTATAAAAAATGTTCCTGGGCTTGGTTACAAAATAGATAGAAGACTCTCTTAGTAAAAGATAATTTATATTAATTAAGTCTTTTTATAGTTTTTCTACTCTAAAATAACCGAAAATTAATATAAATTTAACTAGGAGGAAAATTTATGCGACCATCCCAGTTGCTACATTATGATTATAGTGTGGCAAAACTCTTTATGTTCTCCACGATATTTTTTGGTATTGTTGGCATGGCTATTGGTGTTTTGGTAGCTTTTCAGCTTGCCTGTCCTGATCTAAACTATATAGCTGGTGAGTATTCGGCATTTGGTAGATTGCGTCCTCTTCATACTAACGGTATCATTTTTGGTTTTATGCTCTCTGGTATATTTGCCACTTGGTATTACATAGGACAGCGTGTCCTAAAAGTATCAATGAGTGAATCTCCGTTTTTGATGTTCATTGGTAAGCTTCATTTTTGGCTTTATATACTTGTTATGATTCTAGCTGTCGTGACACTTTTTATGGGCGAGAGTACATCTAAAGAGTATGCCGAGCTTGAGTGGCCACTAGATATCGCAGTAGTAGTAGTCTGGGTGCTTTGGGGCGTTAGTATATTTGGACTTATTGGTATACGCCGTGAGAAGACACTTTACATCTCAGTTTGGTATTACATTGCTACATTTCTTGGCGTTGCTATGCTTTATCTATTTAATAACATGGAAATTCCAACAAGACTAGTTAGTGGATATGGCTCATGGCTACACTCAGTTTCGATGTATGCTGGCTCAAATGATGCTTTGGTTCAGTGGTGGTACGGCCACAACGCAGTTGCGTTTGTATTTACAGTAGCGATCATCGCCCAAATTTATTACTTCTTACCAAAAGAGAGCGGACAGCCAATATTTTCTTATAAGCTTTCGTTATTTTCATTCTGGGGCCTTATGTTTATCTATCTTTGGGCTGGTGGTCACCACCTAATATATACTGCTGTGCCTGATTGGATGCAGACTATGGGTTCGGTTTTTTCTATTGTTTTGATTTTACCTTCTTGGGGCTCAGCTATTAATATGCTTCTTACAATGAAAGGCGAATGGACACAACTTCGCGAGAGCCCGCTTATTAAATTTATGATTCTAGCTTCAACTTTTTATATGTTTTCAACTCTTGAAGGTCCTATCTTAGCTATTAAATCTGTAAATGCACTAGCTCACTATACTGACTGGGTGCCAGGACACGTACATGATGGTGCACTTGGCTGGGTTGGTTTTATGACTATGGCGGCACTTTATCATATGACGCCACGTGTCTTTAAGCGCGAAATTTATTCAAAATCCTTAATGGAAGCTCAATTTTGGATACAAACAACAGGTATTGTTTTATACTTTGCTTCGATGTGGATTGCTGGTATTACGCAAGGTATGATGTGGAGAGCGACTGATAGCTATGGAAATTTACTCTACTCATTTATTGATACTGTTGTAGTGCTTATACCTTATTATTACATTAGAGCTATTGGTGGACTTTTGTATTTGATTGGCTTTTTGATGTTTGCTTACAATATCTACAAATCAACTTCTGCTAAAGCTATTTTGGCAGAGCCAAAAAGTGCAACGCCTATGGGCAGTGCTAAAGCCAATGCGGAGGTGATGTGATGTTTGCTTGGTTAGAAAAAAATCCATTCTTTTTTGCAGTTTGCGTCTTTATCGTCATAGCCTATGCTGGCGTGGTAGAAATTTTACCTGACTTTGCAAATAGAGCTAGGCCACTTGAGGGTACAAAACCTTATACGGTTTTAGAGCTTGCTGGAAAAAATATATATATACAAAATGGTTGCAACACCTGCCACTCACAGATGATACGTCCGTTTAAAGCTGAGACTGATAGATATGGCATGTACTCTTTAAGCGGCGAATTTGCTTATGATCGCCCTCATCTTTGGGGTTCAAAAAGAACGGGTCCAGATCTTATGCGTGTGGGTAATTATAGAACAACAGATTGGCATGAAAATCACATGCTAAACCCAGCCTCTGTTGTGCCAGGCTCGATCATGCCAGCATATCCATTTTTATTTAAGAAAAATGCTGATATAGAGACTGCTTACGCTGAAGCACTAACTGTTAAAAAGGTCTTTAACACGCCTTATGATGAGAAAGATATGCCAGCTCTTGGCACTTTTGAGCAAGCAAATGCTAACGTAAAAGAGCAGGCTTCAAGTATCATTGAAAGTATGAAAGATGAGCAAGTAAAAAGTGCTTTTGCAAAGGGTGAAATTCGTCAGATTGTGGCACTTATCGCCTATCTAAATAGCCTAAAATAGGAGTTAGTAATGGATGTTAGAGAACTTCAAGCTTATGGCTATTTTATTTTGACAGCATTTTTAGCTATCACTTTGTACGCTTATTTTTTTCATCTTTATAAAAGTGAAAAGCAAGGTAGAAGAAATTATGAGAAATATTCAAGATTAGCCCTAGATGATGAGATCGGAAGTAAAATTTTAGAGCAAAAGGCTACAAAGGAGAGCGTATGCAATGGCTAAATTTAGAAGATAATATAAATTTACTTGCGTTAATAGGTGCCATCTTAATTATCGTACTAACTGTCGTTGTAGCTGGCAAGTATGTTGGTCAAATGAAAGTTAAAAAAGATGAAAGTGTAGAGCTTAGCGAGCATAACTGGGACGGAATAGGCGAGTATAAAAATCCAGTTCCATTTGGTTGGGCGGTAGTTTTTTTGCTAACGCTTGTTTGGGCGATCTGGTATTATTTACTTGGTTATCCACTAAATTCTTACTCACAAATCGGTGAATATAATAAAGAGGTAAGAGAAGCAAACGCTAAATTTGAAAAAGAGTATGCAAGCCCAAGCAAAGAAACGCTTCATGCTATGGGAGAGAGCGTATTTTTGGTGCAATGCTCAGCATGTCATGGTATCACAGGCGATGGCATTGGTGGCAAAGCTGCAAATTTACAAATTTGGGGTAGTGAACAAGGAATAGTTGATACAATACTAAATGGCTCAAAGGGACTTGATTATCCTATGGGTGAGATGCCAGCAGGGCTAGCTGATGCTGATGGAGCAAAGGCTATCGCAGCTTATGTGGCAAAAGAGATAAGTGCTATAAAAAGTACAAAAAATGAAAATTTAGTAGCTATGGGAAAAGAGCTTTACGCAGCTTGTGCAGCTTGTCACGGAGATGATGGCAAAGGCATGGATGGTATGTCGGCTGATCTTAGTAAATATGGTTCAAGTGAGTTCATCGTAGATGTACTAAATCGTGGTAAAAACGGCAACATCGGTGTCATGCCTAAATTTAATGATGGCAGATTAAACGAGATACAACAAAAAGCAGTTGGCGAATATGTCATATCGCTATCAAAGGGCGAATAATGGAAAATAAAAATAGAAATATCTTTGCTTTAAATGGTATTAGCGGTTATTTGGTGGCGGTTTTGCTTTTGCTATCTATCCTTGGCGTACTTACTTATATTGGTATTGGCTTGCAAAAAGATGTAGCAACCAAGCCTTACTCATTAAAAGATGCAAGTAGTATTGAAATGAAGAGCGTTGATAACGCTAAACACGTCATTATAAAGGAGTAGTGATGCTAGGCATAATAGAAAAAGCCATAATCTTGCTTATAGTTGTTGCAGGAGCTATTTGTGCGTGGTCAGTGCTTACATCAAACCATCTTTTTGTAGGCTAGGTGTGAGAAAATTTATACTCATTTTTATATTTTTGCTCTCACAAAGTTTGGCTTTGGGAGCAAATTTTGTGATAAATAATGATGAAATTCTAAGCCAAAAAGTAAGTGTAAAGCTAAATGAGATCGGCAGCGAGCTTTACACAAAAAGCGGTATAAATTTAGTAGTTGGCGTATATAAAGGTGGTGAGCTAGAAGCTCTTTTTAAAGAGCAAAACCTTAGCTCGCCTTATGCTTTTTTGCTACTTATAAAGGATAAAAAGAAAGTAGAAATTTTTGCCGATTCTAATACTTCAAAGCTTTTTAATAAAGAACAAATTTTAAGTGTAAATCCAGAATCAGGAACGATAATTCCTATTTTAGTTTCTAAAAATGGCAAAGATGTCTATAACGCTGCTATATTAAATGGCTACGCTGATATTGCCGAGCAAATCGCATCTAGCTTAAATTTACAGCTTGAAAGTAGTGTTGGAAATTCAAATAAAACTACGTTAAATTTTTTAAGATTTTTCATCTATGGCTTGGTTGCATTTTTTATAATTGTTATCTTTTATAAAAAGGTAAAAAATGGATAAAAAAACCTTTTGGCCTTATGCTATCGTGCTTAGTTTCATTGCTATCATTATCGCTTGCGCAGTAACGATCATCATAGCGCTGAAACATCCAGTCGAGATGGATAGCTCCTATATGCAAAGCTACCAAAATGTCGATGAAAACATAACCTTTATCAAAGATAGTGAAAAACGTTTTGATGAGAAATTTGATCTAAAATTTGAGCCAAATTTTAATGCTCTAAATGCTAAGTTTAAATTTCATCTAACTCCAAAAAAAGGAGAAATTTCAGCTTTAAAATATGAAATTTTACTCACTCGCCCACAGACAAATAAAGAAAATAAAATTTTAAGAGCTTCATGGCAAGAAAATGATCTAGTAAGCGAAGAAACAAGTCTAAAAGAAGGTAGATGGCAGCTACTTTTAAGGCTAAGTGACACTAATGATACAAGGTATTATAAATTTGACCTTAATGTCACAAAATGATCTTAAAATCGCAGCTTTGGCATCTGGAAAAGATCTCAAAGCCAGATTTAAATTTTAATAAACTAATCTTTTGGCTAAATCTAAAACCAAGTTGCTAAGTTTTTATCAAATAAAGCTATAAATCAAATCTCTTTAAATCCAAAATTTAATCCCAAACGCTTGCAAGTGCTGACATATTCTTTAAATTTATAGATTAGTGGATGCCATTTTTGCGTATCTATCTTTTCATCTTTTAGTAAATTTTCATCTACAAAAATGCCTGTAATCTTGCAAGTAACGATGCTAAACCACTCTTTTAACTCTATCTTTTCCACAACCGTTTCTATCTGTATCTTGCACTCTTTTATCCTGACGGTTTTTGCATTTATGCCAGGCTCTTTGCTGAGATTTGCTGCCTTAAATTTGTCGTGCTCGTAGATGTAGCCAAGATTCTTTTTTTCTTCTGGTACTTCACTATCGCCAGTTAGTTTTTCCATTTTTTGCACAGCTTCTAGCAGGCTTTCATCACATAAATTTAGCGTGATATCTGAACTATTTTTGATATTTTTAAAGCCTTGATTTTCAATACCTATGCCAAGCACCACTGTATTTCCTAACGTCCAAGAGGATGAAAGCACCGTGATATCATCGTTTGCGTTTTTGTCTTTTGTGGTAGCTAGCAAAACTGGAAAGCCATAGTAAAAACCTTGTCTGTTTAACTCTTTATGCATTTTTGCTCCTTTTTTTGTGATTGTAGCTTTTGGCTCTTTAAGGCTTAAAATTTTAATGTATTTAGATAAAAATTTAAAGCTTTACCTAAGCGTAAAAAGCGCTCTTTTATAAGCAATTAGCTATCATTGCTTAAAAATTTAAGAGAGAAAAATGCATAACCTAAACCAACTTTTTGTATTTACGAACTCGCGTAAGATTCGTGAATTTAATGCAAGTTTTAATGATGAACTAATCCCAAAAAGCCTAAGTATTGCTGAGTTTTATAAAAAGGTAGTTTATGTAGATGGTAGGTTTGAGATTGATAGCACCTATGCTTTAGTGCTTATGAATAGAGCCTGTGCCAGTGTCAAAAAGGCAAACTCAGTTCTTAAAATTCCAGCTGAGTTTTTTGAGTTTTTGAAAAACAATGACTATCTTTTTTCGTTTTTTAAAGAGCTAGCTATTAGCAAAAAGAGTATCGCCGAGATCAAATTTAACGATATTTACGCTAACTTTGAGGAGCATTTAGACATACTTGAAGCGGTTTTAAAAGAGTATGAGGACTTGCTTGATAGAGAAAATCTCTACGATGATATAACCTTGCCAAAAATTTACTCCATTAATGAAGGCTATATCAGAAGCTTTAGTGAAATTTCACTGCACATAGATGGAATTTTAAGTGAGTTTGAGTGGGAAATTTTAGAGAAAATCTCAAAGCTAACTACGCTAAAAATTATCTTTCAAACTAGCGTTTTCAACACAAAGCTAATCAATAAAATAAAGCAAATTTCAGCTATTAGCGAGATTGAAAATTACAAAAAATATGAGCTAAATTTAAAGACAAATGAGCTAATTTGCTTAGAAAATATCAAAAAATTTGAGCCAGTCTTAGAGAAGCGATTTGCCACTAGAAGCCTGCAATGTGCCTACGCTATGGCAAAGGTGAGCGAGTTTGTGCGTGAGGGCATAAAGCCTGAAAACATCGCTGTCATATTGCCAGATGAGAGCTTTAGTGAAATTTTAAGGCTACATGATAGAGATAAAATTTTTAACTACGCTATGGGCGAGAGTTTTAAAAATACAAAATTTTATGAGACGCTTTTTTACCTTATAAGAGCGATAAACGAAGAGGCAAGGCCGGTTTTTGATCAAAGCAAGTGTGAGAGCTACGAGGAGCTTGGCTTTATCTTGAACACACTTGGCGTAAGCGAAGAGCTTTTTAATAAATTTAAATCAAGCTACTTTGATCTTTGTGACTTTGCTAAATTTAAAGAGCTAATAGATGAGCTTTTAATGCTTGAAAATGAGCCAAGATGCGAAGAGAAGCTCGCGCTTGAGCTTTTTAGGATTGAGAATTTATGTAGGTATTTTAGCTTTAGCTTAAAGCAGTTAAGTGAAATTTTTTTGCTAAATATCTCACGCCTTAGCATCGATGATGTGGGTGGTGGAAAGATCAGTGTCATGGGCATGCTAGAGAGCCGTGGAATGAAATTTGATGGCGTAATCATAGTTGATTTTAATGATAACTTCATCCCAGCAAGAAGCACAAATGAGATGTTTTTAAACTCAAAAGTGAGGCAAAAAGCAGGGCTTATAAGCTACCTTGAGCGTGAAAATTTGCAGAGATTTTACTATGAAAGTCTTATAAACAATGCTAAAAAGGTCGCCATAAGCTGTGTTTTAAACGAAGAGAGTATTCCTTCAAGATTTTTAAAAAATTTCAAAATAATAAAAGATGAGAAATTTAGTGACGAGGCTTATTTAAAATTATTTTTAAAAGGAAGTACAAGCCTAAATTTAAGCGATGATGAGATCATTTTGGAGCATGATTTTTTCACTAAACCGCTATCATTTTCTACACTAAATTTATTTCTAACCTGCCCAAGAAAGTATTATTACGCAAAGATAGCTGGTATAAAAGGAGCAAAAGGCATAGCAACTGAGCCAGGATCTAAGCAAGGAAATAGCGTGCATAAGGCGCTTTATGAATACTATACAAGTGATTTTTATGGACAAAAAAATATATTTGATTTGGCTATTTTTAAAGAAATACTTGCAAAGCAAGATTTTTCTTCGCTTGAGCTTGAGATTTGGTCGCAGAAATTTAAAGAATACGCAGAGTTTGAAAATGAACGTTTAAGTGCTGGCTTTAGAGTGCTTGAGTGTGAAAAAGACATAGAGAGTGATTTTTGTGATGTAAAGATAAAAGGCATTATCGATAGGATCGATGTTAGCCCTGATGGTGAGCCTTTTATACTTGATTATAAAACTGGTGAGGCAAATGCGAACTCGCTTCAGCTTGCATTTTATGAAGCACTTTATGGCAGCGAGGTAAAAAGTGCTTATTTTGCCCTAAAGAATGAACCAGTGCTTATTAGCTCAAAAAAAGGCGTGGATGATCTAAAGGCCGAGATAGAAAATCTAAAGAGCATAAATAACACTAAGATAAATTTTGAAAGAAAGAGCGGAGCTTGTAAATTTTGCGAGTATGCCATACTTTGTAGGAGAGAGTTATGAAAGATTTTTTAGCCCTAAAAGCAAGTGCTGGAAGTGGGAAAACATTCGCTTTAAGCGTTCGTTATATCGCTTTGGTGCTTAAAGGCGAAAATATAAACGAGATCATCGCTCTAACCTTTACCAAAAAAGCGGCCAATGAGATGAAAGAGCGCATAATCACAACTTTTTTGGACTTGCAAAACAAAAAAGACGAGCTTGATAAGCTTTGCAAAGAGCTTAGTTTGAGCCAAGATGAGGTCATAAAAAGACGCGATGAGAAGCTTGATATGTTTTTGCAAAGTGAGTTAAAAATTTATACATTTGATGCATTTTTCTCTGGAATCCTAAAGAAATTTA
Source organism: Campylobacter concisus (assembly GCF_002092855.1). Lineage (NCBI taxonomy): Bacteria > Pseudomonadati > Campylobacterota > Epsilonproteobacteria > Campylobacterales > Campylobacteraceae > Campylobacter > Campylobacter concisus. The sequence continues at coordinate 772,310 of NZ_LVLC01000001.1, read as the reverse complement.
GTCAAAATTTAGGGCTTAGTCCTGATTACAGTGTGCAAGATAGTCTGCAAGATTTAGCGTGGAAAAAATTTGTAAAAGAGGCAAGCAAAGATCAAAAGCTTCTTAGTGAGCTTGCACTCATGATGATCATCTCAAGCCAAAAAGAGGCGAGTTTCTCACAGACTTTGGCTAAATTTTATGAGAGCTTTGGCGGTGAACTAAAAGATAGTGGTGCAAGCTATCCAGATGATAGCAAGGTAAGAGCAGCACAAAAGGAGATAAATGAGCATATAGCCTTGCAAAATGGTGCTAGTGATACGGCTAAAAAGACATTTAGTGAGCAAAATTTGTTTGAGCTTTTTAAAAATAAGGTCTTTGAAAGAGAGAGCCTAGATTACCGCACTTTTAGCAAAATTTATACAAGTGAGCTTGATAGGCTCTTTAACGATTTAAAAGAGGCAGCAAAAGAGTATATTTTGGAGGTTGAAAGATACAGACTTAGCGGTTTTAGTAAGCTCTTAAATGTTTATAAACACTCAAATTTAGAGCTAAATAAAGAGATAAATGCTTTAAGTTTTGCTGATATAAATAAGCTGGTATTTAAGCTTTTGGTTGAAAATTTTGATAAAGATGTGCTTTATTTTAGGCTTGATGGCCGCATAAATCACCTTTTGATAGATGAGTTTCAAGATACAAATGTGATCCAATATGAGATCATCTTGCCGCTCATCACTGAAATCGTTTCAGGATACGGACAAAACGGACTTAGAAGCTTTTTTTACGTTGGAGATACTAAGCAAAGTATCTATAAATTTAGGGGCGGTAAAAAAGAGCTTTTCGATAAGCTTGGAGATGATTTTAGTCAGATAGATATAGAAAATTTGCCTAGTAACTACCGCAGTTTAAAGGCTTTGGTGAAATTTAATAATGCTGTTTTTGAAGAAATTTATCATAGATATGGACTTAGTTTTGAGCCACAAGAGCCAGCTAAAAAAGATAAGGAGCTAAGCTACAAAGTAAGTGGCGAGTGTCCTTATTTTGAGGCCAAGGAAGATGATTACGGCTACTTGCGCGTGCTAAGCGATGAAGATATCGCGGGTGCAGCACTTTCACAAGTAAAAGAGCTACTTGCAGCTGGCGTAAATGCAAGTGAGATAACTGTGCTTTGCTGGAAAAATAGCGATATCAGCCTCATCTCAGAGGTGCTTAGCAGTGAGGGGATAAAAAGCGTAAATGAAGGCACCTTGGAGCTAAAGCGAACACCGTTTGTTGCAGCGATCATCGAGTATGCGAAATTTTGTCTTTTTGGTGAAGAAATTTATGAAAAAAATGTAAAAGCACTTGTAAATACAAATCCTAAAAGGCTAAAAATAAAAGCTGAAGATAGTGCGACAAAAAGCCTATTTTATCTAGCTAAAAATTTATATATAAATATGGCTGATGTTGATATTCTAAGGCTTTTTGAGCTAAGCAGTGGCTACAAAAATTTAAGCGATTTTATCTTTAATCTTGAAAATTTTAGTTCTAAAATCAGTCCTAAAAATGCTGACGGCGTAAAGATAATGACTGTTCATAAGTCAAAAGGGCTCGAGTTTGCTCACGTGATAGTTTGTGATATGATGAGTAAAGGCAGAGGCGATGACTCAAACTTTATAACCGAATATAGCGAAAAAGGCGAGTGGATAGTAAAAAGTAGAATTTCTGGTAGAGAAAATTTTGACCCTGAGTATGCTGGTGTGTTGGAGCAAATGAAAGAGCTTGAGAAGCAAGAAAATATCAATAAAATTTACGTTGCTTTTACTAGAGCTACAAAGTCGCTTATCATCATTAAACAAGCTGCTCCAAGTGGAAATAGCCCTAGCTTTTTTTCGTTTTATACTAGAAGTGATAAAAGCGAAGTAAACGACTATCTTGATCTAAAGGAGTTTAGCTTTGGCAAAATTTTGCCTAGCAAGAGCGAGCAAAAAGAGGCTACAAAAGATGAAAAAATGCCTGAAATTTTAAAGATAGAAAGGCAAGATCTAGAAGCAAGAGAGCAAAAAACGAGCGGTAAAAATTTAGAGGCAATCTATTTTGGCTTAGCGTTTCACTATTTGCTTGAGATGAGTGAGAAATTTGATGAAAATTTGCTTTTAAAAGCTAAGAGTTTAATGCTAAATAAATTTTATAAATTTCTCTCACCTGATAGACTTGAAGATGCCTTTAAACGGGCAAAAATGCTAATAAATGAGCCAAAATTTCTAAAGTGTATAAAAGATAAAGAAATTTACAAAGAGCAGCCATTTAAAGTAAAAAACGAACTAAAACAGATGGACTTATTTTGTATTGGAGAGAGCAAAATTTGCGTGATTGACTATAAAACGACAGATAAAAATATTGAGGAAAATAAAAAACAAGTTGGAGAATACAAAGAGGCATTAAGTAAATTTTATCCAAAGCATAGTATAATCGCCGTCATCTTCTACGCTATTGATGGAAAAATTTCATATATTGAAGTTTAAATGCTACTTAATTTAAGCTTTATAAAAGCATTGTTTAAATACAATCACAACTCAAAAATTAACTTGGCAAAGGTAAGAAAATGACAAAAATAACAAAGCCAAACGAAGTTAAACGAGACTGGATCGTTGTTGATGCAGCTGGTAAACGTTTTGGTAGATTGCTAACTGAGGTAGCAACTATACTTCGTGGCAAAAACAAACCATGCTTCACGCCAAACGTAGATTGTGGCGACTATGTTATCATCATAAATGCTTCAAAAGTAGAATTTACTGGTAATAACAAAGCTGAAGATAAACTTTATCACAGACACTCAGGATACTTTGGTAGCGTAAAGAGTGAAAAATTTGGCGATTTGATAGCAAATAAGCCAGAAAAACTATTTAAATTAGCTGTTCGTGGAATGCTTCCAAAAACTAAACTTGGAAGAGAGATGATAAAAAAACTAAAAGTTTATGCTGGCAGTGAGCATCCTCATACGGCACAAATAGCTAAAAAAGAAGGAAAATAATTATGGCAAAAGTTTATGCAACTGGTAAAAGAAAAACTGCCGTAGCAAAGGTTTGGATAAAAGCTGGAAGCGGTAAAATCGTAGTAAATGGTATGGATCTTAATACTTGGCTTGGTGGACATGAAGCTATAAAACTTAAAGTAATTCAGCCACTTCTAGTTACTAAACAAGAGAGTTTAATAGATGTAGTAGCTACAACTTTAGGTGGTGGTTATTCAGCACAAGCAGAGGCTTTAAGACACGGTATTTCACGTGCTTTAGCTGATATGGATGCTGATTTTAGAGCAGCACTTAAACCAAAAGGCTTGCTAACTAGAGATTCTCGTGTTGTTGAACGTAAGAAATTTGGTAGAAGAAAGGCTAGAAGAAGCCCACAATTCTCTAAACGTTAATGAATTTTTGCAAGTGCTTTTGCATTTGCAAAATTTAAGTTGTGTAAATTTCAAATTTACATTGTTAATTAAATTATGATTTAGAGTCGGTTAAATTTTATTCAGTTAAAATGTAACCACTTTAAAATAAATCCTAAGAAAGGAATTCTAAATATGAAAAAGATTGCTTTAGCTATGGTTGCCGCAACAGCGGTTTTTGCGTCTAACGCAGCATATAATTATGAAGTTACTCCAACTATTGGTGGCGTTCACCCAGAGGGAAATTTACGTGTAAAAGACCACAACTTCGTTGGTGTTAGAGCTGCTAGAAATCTTGAAGATTTTTTCTTTGATCAAGTAGAGCTTGGTGTTGATTACACTCAAAAAGCAAAAGAAAAAACAGGTAGCTTAACAAGAGAAGGAAGAGTTCTTAGATATCATGCAAATCTTGTAAAAGATATAGTTGATTTTGGACAAGTTAGTCTATATGGCTTAGTTGGTGCTGGATATGAAGATGTTCCAGCTATTTTTGTTAAAAATGAAGATGGCGGTTTTGGCCAATATGGTTTTGGTTTAAGATATCAAGTAACTGATAGATTTGCTCTTAAAGCAGAAGCAAGAGACGCTATCAAATTTGAGCACGCTGATCATAACCTATTCTATTCACTAGGCTTTGGTATCGGTCTTGACTCAAAAGCAGCTCCAGTTGTGGCAGCAGCTCCAGTTGCAGCAGCAACTCCAGCAGCAACTCCAGTTCTTGATGATGATAATGATGGCGTGCCAAATGATATAGATCAATGCCCTAACACTCCAGCTGGCGTGGTTGTTGACGAAAGAGGATGCGAGAAAGTTATCGTTCTTAGAGACCTAGATGTTAACTTTGCATTTGATAGCTATAAAGTCGGACCAAAATATGCAGCTGAGATCAAAAAAGTAGCTGACTTTATGGGCGAACACCCAGATTATAAAGTTGTACTTGCTGGTCACACTGATAGTGTAGGCGCAGAAGCTTATAACCAAAAACTATCTGAAAAAAGAGCAAAGGCAGTAGCTGATGTTCTTGCTGGCTATGGCGTAAGCGAGGATAAAATTTCAACAGTTGGCTACGGTGAGCTTAAACCAATTGCTACAAATAAAACTAAAGAAGGTCGCGCTCAAAATAGACGCGTTGAAGCTACTTTCAATAAATAATCTTAATTGTTTAAGGTTACTTCTTTTAGGGGCTTAGCTTCGGCTAGGCCCTTTTTTATTTCTACGGAGAAAATGATGAACAAAACCATACTTTTTGATTTGGACGGTACGCTTATTGATTCTACTTCTGCTATTTTAAAAGGATTTGATAGAGCTTTTTTATCTCATGGCAAAAAAGAGCCAGACCATAATGCATTAAAGTCTTTGGTTGGTCATCCGCTTGAAATAATGTTTGAAAGACTTGGTGCAAGCAAAAATTTAATTGATAGCTATATAAAAGAATATAAAGCTTGTTACGAAAAAATTTATCTTGATGAGACAGTACTCTTAGATTATGCAAATGAAGCATTGAAGGAGGCAAGTAGCTTTGCTGATGTAGGTATAGTTACTACTAAAACTTCAAAATTTTCTATTATCTTGCTTGAGCATTTAGGAGTTATGAAATATATAAAAACTGTTATTGGAAGAGACGATGTTGCTAATCCAAAACCAAATCCAGAGCCAATAAATTTGGCTTTAACTAGACTTAATAAAGATAAAAATAATGCATTTATGGTAGGTGACACCATTATGGATCTAATGGCTGCACAAGCCGCTTTTGTTACAGGCGTAGGTCTAACTTGTGGATATGGTCAAAAGAGTGATTTGGAGAAATTTAGTAAACATATTTTCTCAAACCCATTTGAAGCCGTTAGCTTTATAAAAGAGGTTTAATAATCTAATATTCCTAAACTGCTTATATTTTAAATTAAATTCAACATAACGTTTAGCTTGCTTAGCTATAAAATTTACTCCAAAATCTTTTTAAAATATTTTAAATATCTAAATTACTCTAAATAAATTGCTTAAAAAACTTGCTTTCATAGTAAATTTATCTTATTTAAAATATGAAAATCTGTCTAAAAGTTAGCTAACTTCTAGGAGATCATAGATTTAAGACCCTAGCCACCTTTAGAGCGCTTGCAAATGCAAAATGTAAGTTATATCCGCCAAGCATGCCAGTGATGTCCAAGACTTCACCAACAAAATAAAGTCCCTTAACGTTATAAGCTTGTAAATTTTCATCTAAAAATTCACTCTTTACGCCACCTTTTGTAACTTCCGCTCTTTCAAAGCCAAATGTCCCAGCTGGGGCAAATTCATAAGCAAAAAGCCTTTTTATTATTTGTCTATCATTGTCGTTAAATTCATAAAAGGCTCTGTCTTTTAAGCCAAAATTTCTTAAGAATTCTAGCACAAATCTCTTTGGCAAGGGCAAAACCGAACTAAGCTGCTTTTTGCCATTTATTAAATTTTTCTCATTAAATTTGGGTAAAAAATTTATACAAATTCGACCTTTTTGCCAAAATAACGAGGCGTTTAGTATCGCTGGTCCGCTTATGCCTCTATGTGTAAAAAGTAAGTCTCCACTAAATTTATGGCTTTCATTTTTGCTATTTATCTCCACTTCGGCGTTTAGGCTAACACCACTAAGTTCTTTAAACCAAAACTCATCTTTTTGCACGCTAAATCCAACAAGTGCAGGCGCAAGAGCTGAGGTTTCAATGCCAAAATCATTTGCTATTTTATAGCCAATATCACTCGCGCCAAGGGCTTTGTAGCTTAGTCCTCCGCTTGCGATGACTAAATTTCTAGCTCTAAATTTCTCATCTTTTGTCAAAATTTCAAAAATTTCATCTACTTTTTTAGCACCAAGAACCTCTTTATTGTAAAAAATTTCTGTATTTTGCCTTTTTAAAAGTACGCTCAAGACGCTCTTTGCACCGCTATTACAGAAAAATTGATTTTGCTTTTGCTCACTAAATTTAAGCTCACTAAAAAATTTTAAAACTTGATCTGGAGTCAGTACTTTTAAAATTTGCTCTATAATTTTTTGCTCTCCAAGATAGTTTTTAGCGCTTATAAAGCGGTTTGTGATGTTGCATCTGCCTCCACCACTTGTTAGGATCTTTTTGCCAGCGCTGCTATTTTTCTCTAAAATCGCAACCTTTTTATCCTTTAAATTTGCTCCTAAAAATAGTCCGCTAGCGCCAGCACCAATGATGATGACGTCGTAGATCAAAATTTCAAACTCTCTTTTAAAGCCGCCTCGCTTATTAGGCGAGAGTCAAATTTGATCACTTGATTTTTCTCGTTTTTGTAATAATCGACTACACCTTTTTGGCCATTTAGTAACTCTAAATTTAAGCTTACTTCAGGGCTTAGATAGATATTCTTAAAAATTCTTGGATCGCTTAGGCTAAAGAGCAAAATAAGCCATATCACGCAAAGTACCACGCAGATGACGGCTAGTACTTTAAAGCCAAAGGCATGCAAGATGTATCCACCAAATGCACCTCCAACAAAGCTTCCTAGATAACCAAATGAATTAAATACACCGAGAGCTGAGCCTTTTTGTGAGGATTTTACAAATTTTGTTGCGGTTGATTGCATGATGGGCTCGTGAAGGTTAAATCCTATAAAAAATATAGCAACTCCCAAAACGAAGATAAAAAGTGTAAAACTAATGGCAAAAATGGTGTAGGTTAGAGCGAAAAGTAGCGTGCCAGCTATCAAGATGACCTTGCTAAGTCCCTTGCCATCGCCAAGGGCGCCAGCTAGCCCCATAGCTAAAAAGCCAAGCACGGCACCAAGCGTATAGACCTTGTAAAGCTCGCTGCTTTCGTAACCATACTCTTTTACTAAAACGATAGGGATCACCAAAAATGCGATGCTTGCTAGCATCTTTTGCATAAAAGAGGTGAAATTTATGATCATGTAGTCTTTTTGCAAAAACAGCTTACCAAATGGTACTTTTTCACTTTTAGCGCTCACTTTTATCTCTTTTGGCACAACGGTGTAAAGAAGCACAATGCAAAGTAGGCTAAGAGCGGCGCTTAGATAAAAGAGGCTTGAAAGCCCGAAACTTCTAGCAAGAAGCGGTCCAAGCACCATCGAAAGCGTGAAGCTAAGTCCTATAAAAGCACCCATTATCGCCATAGCTTTTGAGCGTCTTTCTTCTGTTATATAGTCACTTATCATCGCAGTTGCAACTGCTCCGATAGCACCTACACCTTGTAAAAATCTACCAAATAGCATGGTAAAAATATCGCTTGTATGTGCACAAATTATTGAGCCGATGATAAAAACCAAAAGTCCGATTGTTAATGTTTTTTTGCGTCCTATCCTATCCGAGAGCGCTCCAAAAGGCACTTGAAATATCATTTGTGAGATCGCATAGACGCCTACTATTAGCCCTACTAAAAACTCGTTTGCTCCGCGTAAATTCAAGGCATAAAGGCTAAGCACTGGCAAAACTATAAAAAGACCTAAAAATCTGCTTGCTATGATAAAAGATAGTGGTAAAACGCTTTTTAACATAAAATTTTCCTTATTTTTAAAAGGACTAAGTTTATCATTTTAACGCTAATTTAAATTTAAAAATTTAATCTACTTTTTTGTAAAATACGCCCAAAAATCAAGGAGCTCTTGCAATGAAGATCGTGCTTGCGACATCAAATTTAGACAAAGTAAAAGAGATAAAAGAGTTTTTAAAAGGCTATGAAATTTACGCTTTAAGCGAGGTTGTAAAGCCATTTGAGATCGTTGAAGATGGTAGTAGCTTTCAGCAAAATGCGCTCATAAAGTCAAAGGCTGTTTTTGCAAAGCTTAAAGAGCAAGGGCTTGAGGATGAGTTTATCTCGCTTAGCGATGATAGTGGCATCAGCGTGGATGCGCTTGGTGGCGAGCCAGGGATTTATTCAGCTCGCTATTTTGACCTTGATGAAAATGGCAAAGTATGTGGCAAAAACGCAAATGACGCAAACAATAGAGCAAAGCTAATTAGTAAGCTAAAGGCGCTAAATTTAAAGAGCTCACCAGCTCATTACACCGCCTGTATCGCTATTAGCTCGAAATTTGGCGACTACACAACTCATGGCTTTATGTATGGCAAAGCGGTAAATGAGGAGCATGGTACAAATGGCTTTGGCTACGACGCACTTTTTATCCCAGATGGCTTTACTAAAACGCTTGGTGAGCTAGATAATGAGACGAAGCTTAAAATTTCTCACCGCTCAAAAGGGCTAGAGCTTGCAAATTTTGTGCTAAAAAGTCTAAAGAAAAACTTTAGTTAAGCCCATTTAGCCCTTTGTTAGCTCTCTCTAAAAGATCCCGTGCGCGAGGATTTTGCTCTTTTCCATTTAAAATTTCAAGCACTTTTTTGTAGTTTTTGGCGGCTTCGTCCTTTTGCTTAAGCTTTGCTAGGTCGTTAGCAAGCTCTACTAAAAGCTCTGATCGCACAAGCTCGTTGCCGCTTAACTCCGGCGTGATATCAAGTAAATTTAGCGCTAAAAGGTAGTTTTCGTGGGCTTTGTCAAAGTCGTTTTTTAGGTAGTAGGCGCTAGCGATGCCTTTTATACAGATGAGTTCGTCGTTCATTGGGGCATTTGGCGCGTTGTCATAAATTTTTAGAGCTTCTTGAAAATTAGCAAGTGCTTCGTCGTATCTGCCTAGCGCCTTTTGTGCCGCACCTAGGCTATGATAAGAGCGAGCTAGTAGCAGCTTGTCGCTAACGTTTGCCGCAAGCTCTAGGGCTCTTTGTGAGAGCTCTAACGCCTTTTGTGGCTCTTTATTTACCATGCAAATGCTAGCGCTATTTATGAGCGAAGTGATCGCCTGCTCGGTGTTGCCCTCTTTTAAGCAGACATCAGTCGCTTGCTCGGCTAAATTTATGGCTCTCTCCAAATTTCTATCGCTTTTATAAAACTTCCTCACACTCTCTTGTATTAGCTCGTCACAGCTACTTGCAAAGAGGCAAATAGGCGCTAAAAATGGCAAAATTTTCTTCATGTTTTTACCTTTAAAATTTCGCGCTATTGTAGCGATTAAAAGCAAATTTTGTTCAGTATTGCCTCATAAATCATTATTATTTCTTGGCAAATAAACTTGTGACATTATTTTTATGTCTTCTTCTGGATTTTCGATTTGAGTATCAATTATCTGCCTCATTAGCGCCATGCAAAATTTCATACCCATCTCTTCTGCGATTATATCTTTTAGATAAATATTTGTTATTTCATTGTATTCACTGGGAAATTTAACAGAAAAATAAGTCATTTTTTTCTTTTTTACTTCCCATATTCTATATTTGACCTCTGATTTATCATCAATTTTATATTCTTTTGCCTTGATGAGAAATTTATTTATTTGCCCAGCCTTATCCCAAGTGGCAAGACTTTTATTTATATATACTTCATCCCATGTGTCAAAAATAGGAAAGTGCAATAAGAGGTTTCTAATAAAACTAAATAGATCATCGGCAATCAATCCTTCAAAAAAAGGTCGTCCTCCTTTTTTCATCCACTTTAAATATTCTTTAATTGGTTCATAATTAGAAATCTCTTTAAATACCGAAAATGCTTCTCTGAGTCTATAAAATCTAAAGCATGGCTCTTGAGTTTTAAAATTTTCATTAGAAATTTCATCATATAAAAAATAGAATCTATTATAAAAAAGAGTTAATGCTTCTACCTCTTTTTTATTCGGTCTTTGCTTGCCATTTTTAATCATTGGTGTCTCTTTTTGTGTCCTCTTGCCAGGCGCTAATCCATCCAAGTTTTTTAAATCAGTTGCGATATTTTTCTAGATTTAAATATGTTGATTATACCTAAAACAGCTAACTTGATAATGTATCGTTGTATGCTTTAGAATAAATTTAGGCACTCAAATTTTAGTGAAAAAATTAAACCTAAAAAATTTAAGCTTATTTCTTAATACAACCTATCTCAAACTAAAAAATAGAATCTGAGAGAAAATTCATCGTGCGTTGTCAGGAGGTAAATTTAATTTTGTGCCGCCGTCAATCGACATGCCACTATCTGTGTTAGCGCTATCTGTTTTTTGTCTTTCTTGTTAGACTTTGTGCCGGCCATGTCCAACTTTATAGTTAATTGCACCCCGTCTCTTAAAATTAATATTAACTTTGCTAAAATCACTAAAATTTAAAGGAGCTTAGATGTCAAATATCTTAATCATAGGCGCAGGTGGCGTAAGCCAAGTCGCGACCGTAAAATGCGCGATGAACGCGGACGTTTTTAACAAGATCACCCTTGCAAGCCGCACCAAAAGCAAGTGCGATACTATCGCTAAATTTATCAAAGACCGCCTAGGCGTCACTATCGATACCGCCCAGATCGACGCGGACGATACCGACGCCGTGGTCGCGCTCATCAAAAAAACGGGCGCCGAGCTACTGCTAAACGTCGCGCTACCGTATCAAGACCTAACCCTCATGGACGCGTGCTCTCGCGCCGGCATCCCATACATCGACACCGCAAACTACGAGCACCCCGACACCGCCAAATTTGAATACAAGCTACAGTGGGCGAAAGATGAGGATTTTAAAAAGGCGGGCACCATGGCGCTGCTGGGAAGCGGCTTTGATCCTGGCGTGACAAACGTATTTTGCGCCTACGCGCAGCAAAATCTCTTTGACGAGATCCACGAGATCGACATCCTAGACTGCAACGCGGGCGATCACGGCTATGCGTTTGCGACGAATTTCAACCCCGAAATCAACCTGCGCGAAGTGAGCGCAAAGGGTCGCTACTGGGAGCGCGGCGAGTGGAAAGAGACCGAGCCGATGGAAATAATGTTCAAATGGGACTACCCCAAAGTCGGCGTCAAAGATAGCTACCTGCTCTACCACGAGGAGCTAGAAAGCTTAGTAAAAAACATCAAAGGATTAAAGCGAATTCGCTTTTTTATGACCTTCGGACAGAGTTACCTCACGCATATGAAATGCCTAGAAAACGTCGGCATGCTGCGCATAGACGAGGTCGAGCATAACGGCGTGAAAATCGTACCGATACAGTTTTTAAAGACGCTTTTGCCTGATCCAGCGAGCCTCGGCCCTCGCACGAAGGGCAAAACCAACATCGGTTGTGTAATACGTGGCTTAAAAGATGGCAAAGAGCGCCAGGTCTACATCTACAATGTCTGCGACCACGAGGCTTGCTACGCCGAGACGGGCGCGCAGGCGGTGAGCTACACCACAGGCGTGCCTGCGATGATCGGCTCGATGATGGTCGCAAAGGGCATCTGGAGTGGAAAAGGCGTCTTTAATATGGAAAATTTCGACGCCAAGCCTTTCATGGACGAGCTAAATAGGCAGGGATTGCCGTGGGAGATGATAGAGATGAAACCGGGCGAGAGGTATGAGGTAGAGTGATAAATAAAATCTACTATGAATCATACGTTATAAGAGACGAGAGTATCAAAAGTATTCTCGTCGCAAAAAAAGATACTTCTCACACTAAAGATGATTTTTATCGTAATTTCCAAAAACTTTTTTACAATCATTTTGAGCTTGAGCAACCTAAAAAAGAAATATTTTATAAAGATAAATTTTGGGCTTTTAAAATAAAAAAATATGCTGTTACGACATTGGATTCTATGAAAAATCATAAAGATAGCTTTTTTAATAAAGTATCAAGTTTTTATAATAGAGGAATACCGTGCAAAAATGACGAGGAAGCTAAAGAAATAATACGTAAGACCAAATGTTGCAGAAATGAAAAAGAACTAGCGGATTGTATAAGTAAATTAAAAAACTATATTTCACAGAATCAGGATTTAAATACAAAAATAAAAAGAAATGTAGAGTTATTTGAACGGCTACCATCTACTATTTATTTTATATTCTTAGAAGATTTTAATATCTTGTTTGGGGTTCGCATAATAGCCGAAGAAAATATTGACTTATACTATAAGAATTTGTTTGTATTTTTGACAGAAAATGATAGTGATACGGTAAGTAAAGCAAACATAAGAATATATTCTGAAAAATGTGGTATTAAGAATATTAATGAACAAAATATTTTTACATCTGACTCTAATAAACTAATGATTTATTTTAACAAGAGTACAGTATTATACTACACTTCATATCCAAAAAGAAAGCATATTTTATCGACAAATGTTTTAAAAGTATTAATTTTGCAGTTATTAATTATATCAAACGATGAAATGAAATTAGAATTTGTAAAAGCACTAAGGCAGTCGCCTCAAAGGTATATATTTTTTAGGAACTTTAGATATTATCGCGATATTTTGGCAATGAGAGATAAGATTGTTAATTTGCGATTAGACTTATTTGGTAATTACGGTATAAATTCAAGGGAAACGCTTACAATTTATGAAAAAATAAGACACCTATACAAGCAAGATGACGAATTAGAAGAAATTTTAACACATGCAAAAGAAAAATTTGAAATTCTTAGCGTAAAGACAGCTAGATGGTGGCAAATAGTAGCCGCAATAATCACAGTTCTTACATTAATAAGCGTACTAGATAATGGCTTTAATTTAGTAGATAGATTTAATAAATATACTTCGACTATAAATAAAAAATAATTTTTGATTTTATTACACATAACCTCAAATTTCTGCTTTAAAATTTTAAAAATTTCGTGCTTTGAGAGTTCGTATTTGTCGTATATCACGGCGTTATCATCGCCACTAGGCTGTATGAGGCCATATGCTAGCCCGCCTTTTTTTAAATTTTATGTTTGAAACACTAATTTTGCGCTTGGCGTCTATCTCGCGGATGCCGATTTCGTCGATATCTTTAAAATAAAATTTCGCATTCCCGCTACTTTTTTTGTATCAAAAATCCGTCGTCTTCGATTTTTCGGCATCATAGAATAAGAAACTAGGATAAAGAGGTAACTTCGGCGCAAACTAACTTACTGGCGCCGAAATTGAAAGTTATTTTATCACCGCTTCAAAGCCAACATCTACATCTGGATAGCTCTTTCCACCGTGAAATGGTTTGGCGGCAGCGGCAAATTTATCAAAGCTCTCATTTAGCTTCAAATCATTTACAAGATCAACTGAAAATTTTGCTACTAGCTTGCCATTTTGTACTTCATATTTTGTTTTAAAAATTTTTGAATTGCCATTTATGCTAAGCTCAACATCCATTTCTCCAGCCTTATCGTCGCCATTTACTGCTACGATCTTGCCATCTACTGCCTTGCCATCGAAAATAATGCCAATCCTTTTATCGCGATCAGGTAACTTTGTATCGATATCTTTTGGCTCAAGCTTAAATTCAAAGCTCTTTAAAAAATCAGCAAAATTTGCATTTTCTTGACTTTTAAAATTTATCGTCTTAAAAGTACCTGGTACGGCTGTTTTATTTGCTAGCTTGTAACCAGTAAATGTTACCTTTGGTTCACCTTCTACGCTAAATGCAAGAGCTGAAACTGCAAAAAATGAAGCTGCTAAAGCAACAGAAGTAAGTTTGTTCATAAAGAATCCTTTTTATAATATTGATAATAAATATCGCAAATTATATATCCACTTACTTCAAAAAAGACTTAAAAACTCTTTTTAATTAATGAATAAATTTTTAATATCTTTTTACTCTGGATCATCGCTAAAATCGTTATCCCTAAAGATCACATAAAAATTTATGAGCCAAAAAACAAAAGCGATTGCTATGAGTGTTGCTGGTAAATGAATGTAAAAGCCACTCCAAAAATAAGCCAAAATTCCTCTGCTAACACCAGCTAAAAGAATTAAAATAAAAGCAATTTTACTAAGGCGTAAAAACTCAAGTTCTTGTCCACTATGACGAAGTCCTGCGACATTAAATATAAGCATCACGCTAAAAATTACCGCATTTATCGCTATTAGATGCATAAAATTTGTTTCAAGATGGAGCCCAAAAATACCGCTAAAGCCGATCCCTAAAAATCCAAGCGCTAAAAATAGTTGCATAAAATAGTATAAAAGCACAAAGCTATGTTTAAAAAGCTCTTTATAGTGCCACTCTTTAAGCTTTGCAAGTACCGCACTTCCACAAGCTATCGCAGCATAATAGACACCTAAGCTTGCTTCAAAAAATATATTTAAAAGCAAAAAGGCACAAACGCAGCAAATAGCGATATTTTTATAGATAAAATTTGGCACAAAAACAGCTTCATCCATACCTTTTTCTCTTTTTAGCGCTTCTTTTCCAAGCACGACACTAACGCGGTAGGAGATGAGTAAGATAGCGATTACGTGGATAAAAACTTGTAAATTTAGAAATTTTTCGTTGCCGCTTATTAGATAATAAATTTCAAAGCCTAAAATGCCAAACAAAAAGCCAAGTACGCCAAATTGATCATCGTTTTTATCCCGCCAGATCATATAAAGGCAAAGCAAAACCAAGTAAAGCCAAAAAAGAGCAATAAAGCAGTGTGCTAAAAATAGGCTAAAAAATGCCAAGATAAAGCTTGTAAAAAAGAGTGAAAATAATATATAGGCGTGTATTTTTAGAGATGCTTGAAAATTTGTCCAATCAGTTAATCCAGTTAGCAAAAATCCAGCATAAGCAAGCGCTAAAAAAAGTTGCAAAAATATAAATTTATGCAAACTCACAAAATCAGTTGGAGTAAAAAACACACTTGCACCAAGCACCGCACAGGCGGCACTCATTAAGAAAAATATCCTCATAGGATGAGTAAAAAAATTATTAATCATAATAAATTTGTCCTTTGAAATTTTCATCTATCATCTTGCTAATAAACGTAAAATCGCGCTCTTTGAAATCTTTGTCTATTTCAAGTTCTCTTTGTATGACCGCACCTTTATTTGATAGGAAATAAATTCTATTTGACATCTTTACAGCTTCCATTCTATCGTGCGTGACAAGAACTACGCTCATACCTTCACTTACTCTTTGGCCAATAATCTCAATTAAAATTTCTTTCATATCATAATCAAGCCCAGAAAAAGGCTCATCCATCAAAAGTAGATCAGGCTTTGTCACGACCGCTCTTACAAAAGCGACTCTTTGCCTCATACCGCCGCTTAGCTCACTTGGGTATTTTAAAGTGTCCTTTTGACTTAGTCCAACCTTTTTAAAAAGCTCTAAAACAGCGTTAATGTCTGGTTTATTCATAACCAAAAGCACATTTTCAAGAGCATTTTTCCATGTAAGTAGGCGATTTTCTTGAAAAAAGTATGTAGTCTTTTTAAAGTTATTAAAAATTTTTCCTTTTCTAGGCTCATTTAGTCCGCTAATAAGCCGAAGTATCGTTGTTTTGCCACATCCTGATGGCCCAAAAAGCGTCACTACCTCGCCACCTTTTACATTTAGACTAAAATTCCTTACGACCTTATCTCTTAAAATTTCATACTCTACATTTTTAAGCTCAAGCATCATCTTCTCCAAGGCATCAAAGCTATTTTTAGTGGCTCGATGATGAGGTATTCAAAAAGCATGATAAGAGTGATGCTTAAAAGAACATACGCCATTACCTCGGTTGTTTCAAGCATTGCCCTTGCATTTGCTATCTTTGCTCCCATGCCGTTATTTGCACCTAGTAGCTCAGCCATTATGACTATCTTTACACCCATTGCGACAGCTACGCTAATAGAGCTTATTATGTAGCTCGTAAGATGCGGGATGTAAAGGTGTCTTATCTTTTTTAAAATTCCTAGATTATAAGCGTCAAACATCTCTTTTAGCTCCTCATCTACACTACTCATAGCAACTGCCGAGCTTGCAAAAGTAAGCGGTAAAACGGTTATAAAGATAGTAAAAACGGTGCTAAAATTTCCAAATCCAAACCAAAAAATAGCAAGCACTATCCAAATAATCGGCGGCATTGACAAAAGCAAGGTTATAACAGGTTTTAAAAAGGCTGCAAAACTTTTAAAACTACCTGCTATTAGCCCTAGAAATATACCAAAAAATGTTGCCGAGCAAACTCCAATCAGTGATCTGCAAAGTGTTATGTTTATCTCGCTGTTTTTGTAATCTTTTAAAATTTCACAGGCTTTTAAAAATACATCTTTTGGTGGTGGAAGTAGGAGTGGGGAGCTAAACTCGCTTCCCACTTGCCAAATGGCTAAGATCAAAAAAACTACGGCAAATCCGCTAAATCCACCCCAAAAATAGTCAATTATTTTTAAAAAGCTTGAGCGATCCTTTTTAATGCCATCGATTAGTATCATAAAAATAGACCTTTATCTGGCATCTTGCCACCTAGAAATTTTGGATTAAACTGATAAATTTCTTCAAAAAATGCCATGATCTCATTTTGTAGTTCATTTGCTTTTGTTACTGTTAGATTTGCCTTATCAAAAGCATTTGCAAGCGCTACTTCTGGAGCTGGCAAGTAGCTCGAGCCAATCTTTGCTGCACTTTGTTTGTTCTCAAGTATCCATGAAAGTGCATTTTTAAGATCGCTATGAAGCGTATCAAATAGATTTAAGTTTTTCTCGTAAAAGCCTCTTTCTACGATAATGCCAGCCATTGGGATTATCGGTTTTGTACCAAAACTCTCGCCCCAAATTTTTGGAAAATCAACTGAGTAATGCACGCTAACGCCTGCTTTTTTACCGCGCAAAATAGTCGCTTCGCCAAGAGGTTGTGGAACTATTAAAATATCAAAATCTTTTTGTAAAAATAAAAGCAGAGCCTCAGGCGGCGTTGCTGTGTAGGTGATGTCTATCTTGCTAACGTCTATGCCTCGTTTCTTGCAAAGCGCTCTTAGGATAAGATCAGGCATGTCGCCTCGAAATGGCATGATGAGCTTTTTGCCTACAAAATCCTCTAAATTTTTGATCTTTTCATCCTTAACCATAGCGTTCATAACGCCAAGGGTCAGTAAATTTAACATAGCAAAATCAAGCCCTTGATTCCTTAAATTTGCAGCTACATTTGATGGTGACATCGTGACCTTGATATCGCCGCTAGCTACGCCTGCACGAAGCTGATCTGGTGTTTTCCAGATATTTAGGCTTACATCATAAGTTTTATTTAACTCCCCTTGCAGTGCAGCAACCGCCATTATGACGCTTGGGATTGCTGGCGCACCCCACATATTAAAGCTCTCTTTTGCAAATAAATTTGGTGCAAATGCGCTAACGCCTAAAGCTGTGCTAAGTCCTAAAAATTTTCTTCTATTTAACATCTTTTTCTCCTTCAAAAACTGCTGTGAAAGCTAATGAAAAATGTCCTGCCAGGGGCATGAACGACTACTGGATCAAGTGCTGCCACGTGATCACCGCTAATAAATTCTGCATAATCTTTATCAAATAAATTTGCTACGCCAAATCTTATGCCGACTTTGTTTTTAAATTCTACGCCACCATAAAGATCAAGCAAGCCAAATCCTTTTGCGGCCTCTTTTTTATCAATGCCTAGACCATTTTGCTTGCTAAAATCGCCTCTAGTTTGCTTTGAAACTAGCCTTAGTGCGGTGCCAAGATTATAGCTACCAAAGCTTGCATAGTCTTTGTAGTCAAATGCAAAATTTGCCTCAAAAGGCCTTATTTGATAAAGCGGCTTGCCATCAGTTTTGTTTTGTCCGTAGTTGTAGTAAAGTGAGCTTTTTAAGCCAAAGTGCCTTGCAAAGCTATATTCTGTATTGAAATTTACACTATAAAGCGTTGCATCAACGTTTCTCGAGATGACAGCATTTTTGTTTAGCGGCATTGGGACTTTTGAGTGGCGTCTATCAAAAATGATCAAATTTTTAACGCTATCAGCGATGAAATGCCCGCTAAAGCTAAATGCATCTTTGTTTTGAAGCGAGTTTAGATACTCTTTGTAAAACTCGCTACCAAATTTAAAGCCAAGAACCGCTCTGTTGTGTCTTTCTGGCTCTAAATTCGGATTTGCTATCCAGCCAGAGTCATTTTGTCCATAAAGTGCGTTAAAACGCTCCATATTGCTTGGCAAGCGAGATAAACTCTCAAGTTTTGCAAAGTAGCTATCCTTGTCGTTTGGTGAAAATTTATATTTTAGGCTTGCACTAAAAGCGTCTTTTTTGATCTTATCGCTTACGTCCTCACCATAAATTTGACGAACTAATTTGCGAGTGGTATTAGGTGCGATCGGATTTGGTGCGAAAAATTTAGTGTCGATACCATTTAATTTACTTCTTTGCTCTTCATATTTTAAGGCAAGCGAGGCTTCATTTGCTTCATTAAATTTATAAGCAAGTGTGTCAAAGAGCATAAATTTATCATTTCGAACATCAGCAAATCTATATCCATTAAAGATCCAGTTGTTGCCTTGCTTCATGTATCTTTTGCCACCATGTTTATCTTTTTCAAAGCCAGCGCCTATTTGATTGTGAAAGCTTGCAAAGTCAGCGTCATACTTTAAATTTGCCTCAAATATATTTCTCTTTAAATCCACTTTCACATTTGGAGTAGCATCTCTTAAATGAAAATTATCAGCTTTTCGCTCAACTTTTTTTAGGATAAATTCGAAATTTAGCGTATTTGAAAGATCTTCTTCGCCTAATCTAATATTTAGCTTGCCAACTTTTCTTGTCGTTTTAAAGGCATCCATTGCGTGCTCTGGCTGCTTGTCTTTATCGATATTATCCCTTAAAAACGTAAGCCTAAGCTCGCTAAGATCATTTGGCACGAAGCCTAAAATAGCGCTTTGACCTTGCCTATTGTAGCCATAGTTCCATTTTTTGCCACTTCCATCTTTATAATTATTTGCTTTGGTGAAATTTGCATTTAAAATGGTGTAAAAATTTGCGCCGCGATATTTAAAAAGCGATGAGTTGTAAAAGCTTTTGCCATACATTCCAGCTGAGATATGAAACATATCAGCTGAGTTATCAAGCAAATTTGTAACAAATGGATATTCGCTTCTTTGAGTGCGGTCAAATTGATTTTCAACAAAGGCACTCTGTGCAACGTTTGGCGTAATGACTGGTGGCGGAGCAAATTCTTTAATAGGCTTTATAATGTCTAAATTTGCTTCATTTGCTAGAAGCAGTGATGAAAGAACTGCTAGGCTTAAAATGGGCCTCATGTAAACTCCTTTTAAAGATATAATTATGATTTCTTTTATCAGAATTGTAGTAGCAAAACCCTTTATAAAAGTTGATGTAAGTCATCCTTTAAATTTTTAATCCATAATTACGAGATTATTGTAGATAAAATGCTTGATTTTATTTTTGCAAGAGTAGTTAAATGGTGTAAATTTAATGTGAAAAAATGTATAAAATTTTGATAATTGTTATATAAAATTTTAAATCACAGATCGATTTAATTATGCTCTAAAATTATTAAGCCTATCTCTTAGCTCTTTTGAAATAGTAAATTTTGAGAGTTCATATTTATCAAAAATGATGATCAAATCATCACCTAGTGGTTGCACTAATCCAAAGCAAGCATCTCTATCAAGACGGTTTTTCTTAAATTTTATGCTCAAAGTTTCAACTTTTTTCTTATCGCCAAAGCTTTTAATGGCGATTTCGTAGATATCCTTAAAGTAAAATTTTATGCTTTTTGAGCCTTTTGTGATGATAAACCCATCATCTTCAATACGTAAAAAGTTGTTTTGAAAAATTTTTCTAACACAAAAGAACACTGAGAGAGCACCAATGATGATGCCAAAGAGAGACACTGCACCAAGAGCTAGATAAAAGTAGCCAACGATGCTAAAGGCAAAAAGCCCAAGCCCAAAGGCTAGTGCCCAAAAAACATCTTTTTTACTCTCTTTTGTTATCATCATTTTTCCCTTTTAAGCTAAAATTCCAGCACCATTTATCGCTTGGCTGCGCTCTTTTGCATAAATTCTCTCGCCATTTATCACGTCATATTTCCAGATCGGCGCATTTGCCTTAAAGTCCTCGACAAACTCATTGATTAGCCTTAGCGCGACCTTTCTTTGAGGGCTCACAACGCCTGCTACATAAGAGCTCGTATGCACGGCTACATCGCCTTTTGAGTGAGCAAAGAGTACGTAGGCATTTTCTTTTTTGGCTCGCTCCTGCCAAGCATCTAGCCATTTTTTAAGGATCGGCTCATAGATATCAAAGCTAAGCGCCGAAATACCACCTTCTTCTCTTACGATTCCAACAAAAGTGATGAGCGCACCGCAGTTTTTATCCTTAAAGCGTTCATACCACTCGTTTGTGATGCTTTGAACATCCAAACTTCCATTATAAATTTGCATCTTAGCCCCCACAAACTGGTGGCAAAATAGAAATTTTATCGCCTGATTTAAGAGCAAAATTTATATCGCTTACGATCTCGTCATTTACGGCAACCGCACAGATATTTAGCCATTTTTTAAGCTCTTCTTTCTTGCTTAAAGCCGCTTTTACTTCGCCTAAATTTTTTGCTTCTACTTTTATATTTTCAAGCCCGATAGGCCCAAGAAATTCGATCTCTATCACGTTTTATCCTTTGAGATTTTTGCTGATTTTACTTAAAAATAAATTTAGATATACTTATTTGAAAATTTAAAAAGCGAGTAAAAATGAACGAAATTTTAAAGAGCATAAAAACCCCAGCCTACGTTTGTGAAGAGGCAAAAGTACGTAAAAATTTAGAGCTTTTAAAGTATGTAAAAGAGCAAAGTGGGGCTAAAATTTTAGTAGCTCTTAAAGGCTTTGCGTTTAGCGGAGTGATGGATATGGTTGGCTCTTATCTTGACGGTGCGACTTGCAGTGGGCTTCATGAGGCAAAATTTGCAAACGAATACGTAAAAGGCGAGATTCATACTTATAGTCCAGCCTTTAAGGACGAGGATTTTGATGAAATTTTAAAAATTTCAAAGCATATCACATTTAACTCTTTTGCTCAGTGGCAAAAATTTAAAGGCATTGCCCTGCAAAATGGCATCATCTGCGGCCTGCGCGTAAATCCAGAGGTCTCGCTAGCACCGACTGATAGCTACAACCCATGCGGTAAATTTAGCAGGCTTGGCATTACAAGGGCAAATTTTAAGCCTGAGCTTCTTGATGGTATTAGTGGGCTTCATTTTCACGCGCTTTGCGAGGAGAGTGCGAGTAGCTTGCAGACTGTGCTAGAGGCATTTGAGGAGAAATTTGGCGAGTTTATCCCAAAGATGAAATGGATAAACATGGGCGGAGGACATCACATCACGAGGGCTGATTACGATGTGGAGCTACTTATAAAGATAGTTAGGCGCTTTCGTGAGAAGTACGGCGTAGAGGTCTATCTGGAGCCTGGTGAGGCTGTGGGCTGGCAGACTGGCTTTTTGATAAGCAGCGTGCTTGACATCGTGTATAACGAGAAAGATATTGCCATCCTTGACACCTCGGCCGAGGCGCACATGCCAGATACCGTGCTCATGCCTTACCGCCCAGCTGTTAGAGGCGAGAGTAAAAATGGCAAATTTACTTATAGATTTGGCGGCAATACCTGCCTAGCAGGTGATATAGTGGGACTTGAAGCGGGCGATGCGGAGTATAAATTTGATAGTGAGCTAAAAATCGGTGACCGCGTCATCTTTGAAGATCAAATCCATTACACGATCGTGAAAAACACGACATTTAACGGCATAAAACTGCCTGATTTGGTGCTTTTAAAAGAAAATGGCGAGATTAAGATGATCCGTGAATTTGGATACGAAGAGTATAGGCGCAGAAACTAATCATTAGTATTTTGGCTAACTTTTGGCTGCTAAATACTGAGAATTTTTCTACACGGATTAGTATCCATAATTTTTGGCAAATTTGTCTATCTTTGAGCTTTTTTGCCAGTTGTATTCAGTCTCGTTTGCGATCTTTTGGGCTAGTTCCTTGCCAAAATGATCGCTAATAAAACCAAGCGCCATATCCATGCCAGCAGCCACGCCTAAAGCTGTGTAGAACTTACCTGTCCTCACCCACCTAGCGCACTCTTGCCACTTTACCACTAAGCCGCAACTTTTCACCCATTTAAGTGACCTTTTATTTGAAGTAGCCCTTAAGCCGTCAAGCTCTCCTGTGCGAGCGATGAGCGCCGAACCTGTGCATACGCTTAGGCAAAATTTGGATGCCAAAACGCACTCTTTAAGTCTCAAAATAAACTCACTATCATTTACAAGTGCCCTTGTGCCCTGACCACCAGGGAGTAGCAAAATGCTCTCATTTGGCATCTTGTTAAGTTTTTTGTTTTTATCAAAAAGCCTTGCTTACTTCTTTTCATCCCACCATCAAACGAGACATAATTAATGTTAATTTCAGGCACCCTTGCCAAAAACTCTACCGGCCCCATTAGATCAAGCGTCTCATAGTCATCAAAGATAAGGCAAAAAAGATCCATAGCACAGTCCTTTTTAACTAAAATTTGGCTTTATTTTAGCTAAATTTTCAGATCAAAAACGCTAAAAATTAACAAAACTTAAATATTTTTTATAAAATTTTTAGTAATCTTTTTTGCTAAGGTTTGCTTGTGATTAGCTCTGATATAATAGCGACCAAAATAGCGTAGCTATGCGATTTAACGTATTTAACCAATACTTAAATTGTTTAAGCTCAAACTCATAAAGGACTACAATGACGAGAATTCTTACTCTGCTTTTTACATTATTTGTAACAGCAATGGCAACTCAAGGACCAACTGGCGTCAATCAATATAATAGTGCCATTTGGGCGGCTGAAAGGATAGAAAATATCAAGCCATACGAACAAGGTTTGGGGCCGATATTTACTTTTATCCAAGGTAATGATTATTTTGCAATAGCAGCACTTTCTATCATTTTGGCTGTTATTGGAGCATTTGCATTACACTTTTTAATCATTGGACCAAAACATTTTAGTCATGATGGTAAAAAGGTGTTTGCTTTTTCATTGATCATACGTATAGCTCATGGTTTGGCAGCGATCTCATGGATCATTTTAGTGCCAACTGGTATCATCATTATGTGGGGTGCAGAGCTTGGCGGTGGAACATTTGTGCGTTTCTGTAGATACTTGCACGATACAGCAACTGTGATCTTTGCTGTTTCTGTGCTTCCTATGTTATTTACCTGGACAAAGAGAATGCTTCCAGCAATTTATGATATCAGATGGATGATGATAGTTGGTGGCTATTTATCAAAGAAAAAGAGACCTGTTCCGGCTGGTAAATTTAATGCTGGTCAAAAAGCATGGTACTGGATTGCTATCCCTGGTGGTATCGTTATGATAATTACTGGCGCGATTATGTATTTTACGGACTTCAAAGAGCCAGCGGTTGCTTCTTGGTTTGGTCTTACACAAATTGATCTTTTAAGATACAGCGTAATTATCCATAACTGTCTTGGCATTGCATGTGCAGTATTTTTCTTAGTTCATATTTATATGGCAGCTATTGCTATTCATGGTGCTATTTGGTCGATGATTACTGGATATAAAGAGGAAGAAGAAGTTTATGTTCTTCATCACTACTGGTATCAAGAGCTTGTTAGAGAGAATAAAATTCCAGTATCTGATTATGAAAAGTCTTACACAAATTTAAAATAATTAACTTTACTCTGACCTTGCTAGTAAGCGAGGTCAAAGCTCTCTTTTATCTCAAATTTATACATTAAAATTTTTAAAATAATTAATATTTTTTTGGCTATAATCCAAACTAGTTTCAAGGTTTGAAATACTAATTACAAAGGAAAAACAATGACAAGAACAATTAATTGCAGAAATTTAGAGTGCCCAAAACCAGTCATCATGACTAAAAACGCACTTGAGGGTTTAAATGAGGGAGAGAGCCTAGAGATCATCGTAAATGCCCTAGCTCCAAAAGAAAATATCTCAAGATTTTTAAAAAATCAAAATATAGAATTTAGCCTAGAAAGCAACGGTAATGAGACTAAAATTTTAGCTACAAAAGGTAAAAATGCGCTTGAGTTTACAAATTTTGATGAGTTTATCTGCGACATAACACCAAAAAATAATAAAGTACTCTATCTGAATGAAGAGCGCGCGGGAAGTGGCGAAGTGGGAATAAATTTACTATCAAAATTCTTAGGAGCATTTCTTCAAGTTGAGAAAAAACCAAAGATAATAATCTGCGTAAATAACGCTGTAAAGATGACAACAAACCGCTCACACCCAAGCTTTAAGCCGCTTAAAGATCTTGAAGCTGCTGGTGTTAAAATTTTAAGCTGCGGAAGCTGCTTGGAGGCTTATAAGCTAGTAAGTGATCTTGCGATTGGCGAAATTTCAAATGCTTATGAGATCATCGACATACTCTCAACTCACGAGCAGATCAAACTATGATCTACCACGACAAAAAGCTTACGCAGTTCGTTAGAGCTGCTGGCTGAGCTGCTAAGCTTGACCCGTCGGGTCTACACAAAACGATTAGTAGTTTAAATTTATCTCATCCAAATCTGCTCTCAAGCACAAATTCTAACGAGGATGCGAGTGTCTTTAAAATTTCAAGTGATCTTGCACTTGTTCAAACGCTTGACTTTATAACGCCTGTGGTAAATGATCCTTTTATTTACGGTCAAATCGCTGCTGCAAATAGCCTAAGCGACGTCTTTGCAATGGGTGGTGAGGTGATAAATGCTCTAAACATCGTAGGCTTTGATAGTTGTAACTTGGCACCTGAAATTTTAGGTGAAATTTTGCAAGGCGGAGCCGATAAAGTAAAAGAGTGTGGTGGCATTATAGTTGGCGGGCATACGATCGAGACACAGCAGATGTATTATGGGCTTAGCGTTACTGGAAGGGTACATCCTGATAAATTTTGGGCAAATAATACAGCTATAAATGGCAATGTTTTGATACTTACAAAGCCCCTTGGAAGCGGCATTTTAAGCACAGCAATAAAGGCTGATTTATTAAGCATGGAGCAGATAAAAGAGGCTGCAACTATCATGGCACAGCTAAATTTTTATGCATTAAAAGCACTTGATGGCATCAAAGTCTACGGCGCTACTGATGTGACTGGATTTGGCTTTTTGGGGCATTTAAGCGAAATGCTAAATGAAAAGATCAGTTTTGAAATTTATGAAAAAAACGTGCCAATCATTGCAAGCGCAAAGGAATTTGCAGATATGGGCATTATTCCAGAAGGAAGCTATAAAAACCGCGAATTTGCAAAGCATTTTGTAGATAAAGAAGCTGACATTTTACTATTTGACGCACAAACTTCTGGTGGGCTTTTGCTCGCAGTTGGCGAAAAGGACGCGATGCTTGCAGTAAAACGCTTAAAAGAAGTAGGTTATGAGCACTCAGTGGTAGTTGGTATGGCTATAAGTAAAGGCAAATTTGGCATAAATTTGCGCTAATATACTTTAAATTTTAGCTTGTAAAGACTTGGTTTTTAAATTTGAGATAGTTTGAAGTAAGCCAAAGGCAAGCTATAAATTTAGCCAAATTTGCTCTTTCCAAATTCTTAAAAATAAAATTTAATAAAATAGCAAATTTACTTTTTATCTTACTTTTAAAAAGATACATTTTTTCGTACTTTATAGTAGTAAAATTTAAAATAATCTGCAAGACATTATCAATAATATTTTAAATTTAAGTAAAAATATAAAATAATTAAATTAAAATGACAATCTAATATTAATGATACAAAGGAGATAAAATGGAGTTTTTATCGTTTCTCTTTCTGGCTATAGCCGTTTTTATAGCTTGGAAAAAGCCTGAAAAAGAGGGTTTGGCATTTGGTGCATTTGCCGTGGGGACGGCGATTTGTTTTATTATGTTTTTCATCGCCAGCTGGACGTCCCTGCTGCCTTACGCGGCGTACTAGGAGGGCTAGATGAGTTTTTTTAACGAAAAAAATTTTGACTTTGTTATGGCCACCGCGGTCTTGCTCGTGCTTGCTATCCCAGTCGGTATCGCAAACATTTATCTTGGCTACGTTATCGGCGAGGGCCCTTGCACGCTTTGCTGGTGGGAGCGCATAGATATGGTCGTGGTCGGCGTTGCTGGTATCTTGATACTGCGCTACGGACTAAAAGCTCGCTACATAGCCGCCGTGCTTTTTGGCGCTGCGTATGGTATTTTCATGACGCTTAGGCATGCGAGCTTTAGTTTATATAGAGACGTAGGTATGGGCTTTGGCGGCGATATATTCGGTGCGCACACCTATACGTGGGGCATTTTGGTGTACTGGGTCGTGGTCGTGGCAATGGGACTCATGATGCTTTTTGCCAAAGATAAGGTCGTCTCGAGCGATATCGCACGCGCTGATACCAGGATCAAGTCTCTTAACGCGTATTCAAAATTTGTGATAGCTTTGAGCCTATTTGTCATTCTATCAAATGCCGTTCAGGCGCTCATCTCGGCAGGTATCCCGCCGTATAGCGGCAAGGGCGATCCAGAGCGCATCAGCCTAAACAACACTTGGACAGCGGGCGTTTGGAAAAGATTTGAAAAGCCGTTTTCATTCACCGGCGCAAACGTCGTCGAAGATCCGTTTATAGCGGGCGAGCCAAAAGATATAAGCGTCAAATTTAACTCCGATCCAAGCGGCGGCGCGTTTACGGACGTGAAGCCCGCGCTTAGCGTGAAAAACAGCTTCCCGCTCCCTTTTGAGACAAAAGGAATTTTCGGCAAAGGCGTAACGAGCGGACTAGCGTATAACGCTAAAAACGATACTTTCGGCATCTCAAACACCGAAGGCGGCGTTTATTTTACGGACGCGAATTTTAAAGAGATCGCTCATGCTATCATCGACAAACCAAACGGTCGCAATATCAAAAAGGCTGTCGCATCGACCTTTGTCGGCGACATGCTGGTAACTACAGGCTTTAACAAAACGACATTTGCCGTTAAGCCTGTCCAAAAAGTAGACGCGTATCACGAGTGGAGATATTTTAGAGAGAGCACCGGCGGGCTCGAGTCTGCGTGGAAGTTCGACCGCCCGGCACTTTTAACTATAAGGGCGAAAAAACAATACGTCCTAACGCTCGCAAAAGATCCGCAAAGCACCTATATGTATATGATCACGGTGCCAAACGAGCGCGCTAAGAACTTGATTCTCATCAAAGTCGATAGTAAAGATAAGATGCTGAGTGGCGAAACTATCGTGACGTCAGCCCTCGCGCTAAAAGATAAACGCGATCTAAAAGACTACTATGTCACGGCTGGCGACGTCGCGGGCGGTAAATTTTTGGCCTACTCCAAAAACTACAACACCTTACTCGTGATCGACCTTGCGGACGCGAAGGTAGTCGATGCCTATGCGATGCCGCAAATCGGCGACATCTCCGGACTAGCGGTAAAGGGCGGTAGCATCTACGCTCTAGCGCATAAGGACGGCAAAGTAAACGTAGTAGAGCTAAATAACCCTCTGGGTGAGTAAATTTAGCCCAAACCAACGTAAATTCGTCCGCGTAAAGCGGGCGAATTTGAGATGACTCATAGATAAATTTTAACTGCAAGTCGGCGTCTTTGCGCCGGCTGCTAAATTCCTTTTAATTTACCTAACCGCTTTATAATGTTAAAAAATTTAACAAAGGAGATATGATGAACTATCTTGAAATTTTAAAATTTCGTCACGCGTGCAAAATTTTTGATGAGAACAAAAAGATCGGTGCTGGAGAGTTTGATTTTATACTAGAAGCTGGTAGATTAAGCCCTAGTTCAACCGGTCTTGAGCAGTGGGATATCTTAGTCGTTCAAAATAAAGAGCTTAGAGAAAAAATAAAAGCTCTTTCATGGAATCAAGCGCAAATCACATCTTGCTCGCATTTAGTTGTCGTTTTAGCTAAGATCAAAGAGGTGAAATTTGGAAGCACATACGTTAATAAAATGATCGCTAGAAATACCAATAAAGATCCTGAAGCCATTGCTGCAAGGCAAAAATTTTATCACGACTTTTTGCTAGCAAATTTTAAAAATGATGATGAGCTAACATTTCAGTGGTCACATGAACAATGCATGATAATCGCCACAAATATGATGAATGCAGCTGCAAGTTTGGGCATTGATAGTTGCCCAATAGAAGGCTTTGACAGACACGCTTTAAATAAACTTTTGGGGCTTGATGAGAGCTTTCAAAGAGTGGCTATTATGGTGCCATTTGGCTACCGCCTAAATCCACAACCAAAAAAACTTCGTAGAGAAATTTCTGATATCGTTACTTGGATTTGTTAAGATATTTGAGCCAAATTTTAAATAAATTTTTGGCTCGATTTTAAATAAATCAATAAATTCTAAATAAATACTTATCTTTATAAACCCAAATCAAGTAAAAATGGGATAAAATCAGAGCCAAAACCTAAACTAACGAGGTGTCTATCGTGCTTGATAAACAAAAAACCAGCCTTCAAATAGTAAAAATGTTTTATACAAAGGCTATTTTACTTCTACTCTCATTTATATTTTTAGCATTATTTGTAGTTTGTGCCGGTACGAACGATATAAAGTATGATCTTAGCTCAACTAATTCAAATATAAAATCATCAATCTCAAATAGCTTTTTTATAATAAAAAATGATCTATTTTTAAAATCAAAAATGGTTGAAGCAGGTCTTAGTGATATGCTATTTGATAAAAATTCAACAAAAAACGATCTTTATATAGCTTTTTATGTTTTTGATAAAAATAGAAATTTACTCTATTCAAAGAGATTTTTAGGTGCTGATGACATAGCCGAAAAGGATCTATCGTGGCTTAGTTTAAACGAGACAGATGCTGGGAAATTTACAGTATCGGATCGAGTTTATAAAAACAGTCGTTTTAGAGACATTTATGCATCTTATGGACTAAAAAATGGAGGCAGCATTTTAGTTCAAATTGATATAAAATTTTTGCAAAACTACACCAATGTAGATTACGATGATAAAAGCAAAACTTATGCTTATCTAGTAGATAAATATGGAAATTTATCAAGAGATGAGTTTTATAAAAAATTTGATGAATCGATGTTTTTGCCTTATGTGAGTCTTGGCGACGAGTTTAAAGAGGATAAAATAATATTTTCTTTAAGTCATATGAGCTTTTATCTCATAAGCTATATGCCAGAGTATAAAATTTTTGTTATTACTGCTTCAACGAAGCATTTTCATATCTTTATGCAGCTTGTTTTATTTTGGCTATCGATCTTTTGTTTTATATCTTCTTTGATTTTATGGGTTAGAGATGTGAAATTTATAAAAAATAGAATAATGCCAGCTTTAAAAGAGGTAAGAGATACTTTGGATGGCGATGAATACGAGATAAGACGAAGTTTAAATGTAACAGAATTTGAAGATATAAAAAATGGAATAAACAAGCTAAAGATAGAAACCAAAAAAGCAACTGATGGGCTAGAAGAATACAAAAGTAGATTTGGCTATATTTTTGAGCAAAGCTTTTTGAAAATAGTAGTTTATGATGCTTATAGCGGCGATATTATTGATGCTAGTAATGCATTTTTATCTTCTGTTGGCTACACAAAAGATGAGATTATAGAGCTAAATTTAAATGATTTAATAGATGACGATTTTGCATTGTTTATGCAAATGAAACAAGATGCTCAAAATAGCGATATGAGTTTTAAAATCAAGCTAAAAACAAAAGATGGCGGCACTAAAGAGGGATTTTTACAAGAGTCGCAGATCGAACTAAGGGATTCTAGGCTAAATTTTATGCTTATACACGAGCTTGACGATGGAAAATTTACGAAAAAGGATAACGAAGCAATAAATGATTATTCGTTTTTATCGCCAAATGTAATATCAGAAGCTTTAAGCAGCGATCCATTTTCTATCGTAAGAAGTACACAAAATATCGATAGTGTCTTTAAAGTCCCGCAAGATAAGAAGCTTATAAATTTAAAAGATCTAATAAGCCCTGAAAGTTTAGATGAGTTTGCTGTAAATGTTTCTAATGAATCTAAAAAATTCTTTGAAAATGGCGGCAAAAATAGCGAAATCAATCTCGTAGCCAATATGCAAACAAATGAAAACAACAAAACGCCATTTAAAATAAAAGTAAAATTTATAGATAATGGTGCTGATAAAGAGCGAAAGATCATATACTTTTTTAATGACTTAAGTGATATAGCGAAGTTGCAAGAAAAATATGATGCTGAATTAAAATATTTTCAAGGCATACTTTGGGCAAGCCAAGCGCTTGTCTTTTCATGGGATAAAAAAAGCGACACCCTTTATATCCCAAATGCTATCGCTAAGTCGCTCGGATATGCATTAAATGGGGATATGAGTATAAATTTTGAACGTGCAAAAACTATATTTGTAGATGAATTTGTAAGCTTTAAGGACTTTTTTGACCTTATAAAAAAAGGTGAAGTATATGATGGCGAAGTGCGTTTTTATAGGGCTGATAAAGAGATTATTTATGTTAGGATTAGAGCAAAAGCAATAGCTTTTTATGATGGTGAAGTAAGTGTCATAAAGGGCACAATGCAAGATCTTAGTGTGCAAAATAGCTTTTTTTCTTATCAAGACCTTTTAGCAAAAATTTTCTCATACGCAAAAGAGCAAATTATTATGCTTGATGATGAGTTTAGGATCATAGATGCTAATGACGCTTTTTTCGATACGCTTGATATTTCTAGAGATAAAAATTTTATAGAGAAAATTTACTCAAAAGATATAATAAATTTTAAAAACGGACTAAAAGATATTAAAGATGAAATTTTAAATTCACTTAAAATAACTGGCTTTTGGCAAGGTCTTATTCATGATGTTCGAAGCAAAAATAGACTCGAAGTCATAAGTATAAGCAAGCTTTTAAACGCGTTTGGCGATCAAGAGGGATATATTTTGTTAGCTTCAAGCGCAAATGATGATTGCTACAATAAAGAATATCTTGAATTTATCGCGTATCACGATACGCTAACTGGACTACCAAATAGATTTTTACTTTTTAATAAGCTAGAAAATCTACTAAAACAAGCGAAAAAAAGCTTAAAAATAGCAGCTTTTTATGTCGATTTTGATAATTTTAAATCGATAAATGACGGATACGGACATCAAGTAGGTGATAAAATCCTAATAGAAATTTCAAAAAAAATAGATGAAATTTTTCCAAAACAAGGAATATTTGCAAGAATAGGCGGAGACGAGTTTATAGGTGCTATGCCTTATGAAAATTTGGGAGAAATTTACGAAACTGCTGAAAACATCTTAAGAGTGGGTCAGAGTAAAATTTCTATTGATGATGATGAAAAAAAACTTAGCGTAAGTATTGGTATTAGCTTAAGTGGCGATGCACTTAGTGTTGATGATCTAATTGAAAGAGCTGATTGGGCTATGTATCAAGCAAAGCTTAATGGAAAAAATAAATATTATGTATTTAATTCAAAAAAAGATACGTATTTTAAAAATGAATATAGAGATGACTCAAAGATCATTGAAGCTATCGATGCTGGCGAGATGTTTTTACTATATCAGCCTGAGATTGATATAAAAAGCGGGGAAGTTAGCAGCTTTGAGGCATTTATTAGATGGAAAAATGGCGATAAGATATTAAGGCCATCAGACTTCTTACCGCTTGCAAAAGGCTCAAAAGCAGTTGTTGCTATCGCACTATTTACACTAAAAGATGCTTTAAAAGCTAGGGCTGTATGGCTAAAAGAGGGAATAAATGCAAAAGTTAGAGTAAATTTGTGCATTAAAAAGCTAATGACTTCTGAGTTTTTTGAGAAATTTAAAAAGCTTTTAGAAGATGAGCAGCTAGATGCAAATGGGCTAATCATAGATATTGTTGACTCCGCAAGTGGCGTAAATTTAGATGATGTTGTTAGATATATCGATGCTTATAAGGAACTAGGCGTTAGCTTTTCGCTTGATGATTTTGCATCTTATTCAGGCTCGGTAGAAGCTTTAGGCATGTTAAAAACAAATAGATTTAATATAGATAAAAGATTTTGCAAACAGATTTTTGATTCAGTAGAAGCACTAAAGACCATACGCATGATAAAGTATGTATCAGATACATTTGATTTTGATGTCATGATAAAAAATTTAGAAGATAAAAGCATGCTTGAAATTTTTGTTGGATTTGGCTTTAGTAGATTTCAAGGACGGCTTTTTGCGCCAGAGCTTAGTCTGGATGATGTGCTCAAATTTAAATTTGCTCTATCATCTCCGCTAAATGTAAGAAATTTTCAAGATGATGAGAACTACAATATGCTTTGCAAAATAGTAGGCGTAAAAGAGCTTATGATTCGTTTGATAAATTTGCTTAAATGCGATGAAAAAGTAAGCGAAAAATTAAAAATCGAAATAGCAAATCAAGTAGATGATATCAGAACAATAAATGAAAAATTAGCTGAAATTTTAGATACGATTCTTGTAAAAATAGACAAAGAGAACGTAATAAATTTAGCTAATGAGGCAATTTTATTATGTGATAATGATCTAAATTTGAGTGGAGCGAATAAATAATGAATGAAAATGCTTTAAATGTTTATGAGCATGAAATCCCAAATGGAAGCAAGCTATACTTTGCTAGTAGCGCAAAGCTAAAGAGGCAGATTGAACAAAAAGCTAGTGAAATTTTAGAAAATGAAGGCTTTAGCGAGATCGTAACACCATTTTTCTCATATCACCAGCATTTAAGTGTAGATGCTACAAATCTTTTACGTTTTAGCGATAGTCTAAATCACGAAATAAGCCTAAGAGCTGATAGCACGGTAGATACTGTAAGGATCGTGCTTAGAAGGCTAAAGGCAAACGAATCAAAAAGATGGTTTTATATCCAGCCAGTCTTTCGCTATCCAAGTCAAGAAATTTATCAAATCGGAGCTGAGCTAATCGATGAAAATGATGTTTTAAAAAGCATAAATATCGTAGCAAAGCTTCTTAATGAGCTAAAAATGGATACATTTTTGCAAGTGAGCAATATACAAATTCCAAGAGTGATTTGTGAAATTTTGAGTGTGCCTATTGAAATTTTTGAAAATGGGCAAATGGAGAAAATTTTATCTCAAAATGTTCCATGGCTAAGCGCTCTTGCTCTTTTAAAGTCTGTTGATGAACTGGATAAAGTGATTAAAATTTCTCCAAGCAAACTAAAAGAACCGCTTGAAAATTTGAGAAATTTAGCCAGCGCTTTAGAATATAAAAATTTAAGAATAGTTCCGCTATATTACTCGAAAATGAGATATTACGATAGTTTATTTTTTAGATTTTTAAGAAATAACAGCATAATAGCAAGTGGTGGCAGCTACGAAATAGACGGAAAAATAAATAGTGGTTTTGCTGTTTATACAGATGCATTGATAGAAGAAAAAATTAATTTAAGGAAGTAAGAATGAGAAAGGCTGATTTAGTAGTTGGAGTTCAATGGGGTGATGAGGGCAAAGGCAAGATAGTTGATATGC
Source organism: Campylobacter concisus (assembly GCF_002092855.1). NCBI lineage: Bacteria > Pseudomonadati > Campylobacterota > Epsilonproteobacteria > Campylobacterales > Campylobacteraceae > Campylobacter > Campylobacter concisus. The sequence goes on along the minus strand of NZ_LVLC01000001.1, from coordinate 738,740 downwards.
TAGGACTAAACTATGACATGATCTGTCGCTCACAGGGCGGCCATAATGCCGGCCATACGATCTGGGTTGATGGTGTTAGATACGCACTTCACCTTGTTCCAAGCGGAATTTTGCATAAAAATATCATAAATATCATTGGCAATGGCGTTGTTGTTTGTCCAGAAGTGTTAATCACTGAAATGGCTCAGTTTGAAAATTTGGAGGGAAGGCTTTATATTAGCGATAAAGCACATTTAAATCTAAGCTACCATAGTCAAATCGATCAAGCAAAAGAGAGACTAAAAGGTGAAAAAGCAATCGGTACGACTGGAAAAGGCATCGGACCAACTTATGCTGATAAAATAAGTAGAAGTGGCCACAGAGTAGGCGAGCTACTTGAGCCAGAGCGTTTATGCGATGCTTTAATGCATGACTTTGAGACAAACAAATGTGTATTTGACGCACTTGGCGTAAAAATTCCTAATGAGAACGAATTACTTGAAGAGCTAAAAAGATATAAAGAGGTTTTAGCTCCATTTATCGCAAATACTACAAACCTAGTATGGAAGGCGCTTGATGAAAATAAAAAGGTATTACTTGAAGGCGCTCAGGGCACGCTTTTAGATATTGACCATGGTACATATCCATATGTAACTAGCTCAAATACCATAAGTGCAGGTGCTTGCACAGGTCTTGGGCTAAATCCAAAAGAAATCGGTGAAGTAATAGGTGTCATAAAGGCATATACGACTCGTGTTGGCTTTGGCCCTTTTCCAACAGAAGATAAAGGCACGAGTGGCGATAAGATGTGCGATATCGGCAAGGAATTTGGCACAACAACAGGTCGCCGCAGACGTTGTGGCTGGTTTGACGCTGTGAGTGTAAAATATGCTTCAAGACTCGATGGCGTCGATACTTATGCGCTTATGAAGCTTGATGTACTTGATGGATTTGAAGTGGTAAAAATTTGCAAAGCTTATCAATATAATGGCGAAACTATCGATTATATGCCAACAGATCTTGAAAATGCAACTCCTATCTATGAAGAACTTGCAGGCTGGGATAGCGTAAAAGGCATAAGCAAATATGAAGATCTGCCAGCAAATGCAAGAGCTTATATCGAGCGAATAGAAGAGCTAACTGGCGTAAAGATCGGCTATATCTCAACAAGCCCCGAAAGAAGCGATACGATCATTAGATGAAAAGCAAATTTACCTCTATCGTCCGTGTAAAAAAACAAGAGATGGATAAGGTAGAGGCAAAGCTTGCCGTTGCTAGGCTTAATGTAAGAAATTTTGAAGAAAATTTAGTACATTTAAGAGCAAGGCTTGAGGAGTTTTGCTTGCCAAAAAGTGGCAATATAGGCGAACTAAAGGAAAATTTAGAGTTTATAAAGATAGCAAGGCAAGAATTAAATGCCTGCAAAGAGAGCCTTGAAATAGCTAAAAAAGAGGTTTCGCATTACGAACATAAATATAAAAATGCAAATTTAGAGTACGAAAAGATGAAATATCTAGAAAAAGAAGAGTTTAAAAAAGAGATAAAACGCATACAAAAAGCCGAAGCGCTTGCGCTTGATGAGTTTGCGGTGATGAAATTTACAGCTAAGAGCGAGTTGTGATGAGAGCGGTTTTATTACTCTTAACTATTTTAAATTTTGCATTTTGTTTTGAGGTACCAGTTGATTGTACGCAAATTTTCGAAGCTAGAAAAGAAGAAATTTCAAAGGAACTTGAGATTATAGATGAACAGCGCCAAGCTTTAGAGGTATTTCGCGCAAGCTCAGCAGCAGCCTATGAAGAAAATAATAAAAAGCTTGCCAAAAAAGAAGCTGATCTAAATGCGACAATGAAAGTAATCGAGCAAAAACGTAAAGAGATCGATGAAGTGGTCGCCAAAAATGAGAAAATTTTAAAAGAGCTTCGCACAATGACTAGTGATAAAGTCAATGAGTCGTATTCTAAGATGAAAGATGGCGCGGCAGCTGAGGTGCTCTCTAAAATGCCTAGATCAAACGCAGCCACCATACTTTATGCTCTTGATGCTAAAAAGATATCAACCATCATGGCGAAAATGGATCCAAAAGTGGCATCCGAGATCACCACTTTGCTTCAAAAAGGGCCACCATTTGCTGATGAAAAAGGTGATATGCCAACTCCAGCCGGTAGCATAAATATACAGTAATCAATCTTTTACACAAGCAAGTAAAATTTTAAAGAATTTAGACACCAAAATATAAAGCACCTGCTTATAAATTTTTAATTTTAAGCTCACCTAACTTTAGCTTGTATACTTTTGTGGTAGTTATTTTTTAACCAAACCTACTACGACCCCAACTCCAAGAATGGCTAGAATGATAAAAAGGCTAATTTGTGCAGAAATTTCAAAACCATGATGAAAGATATGAGCAGTCGCATTTACGGCTAGCTTTACTGCGATAAAAAATAAAAGTACGATCACAGAAATTTCTAAATATTTTAAAAAATTTTTGAGTGCTTCAAGCACAAAATAAAGCGTTCTTAGCCCAAGTATCGCAAATATCATCGCTGAATAAACAATCACAAGATCTTTGCTCACAGCAATGACAGCTGGAACGCTATCAAAAGCAAATATCACATCGCTTAGCTCAATCACGCAAAGACACAAGAATAACGGTGTTGCTATCCAAGTGGCTTTTAGCCTTAAAATTTGATCGTTAAGAGTAGTTTTTTGACTATCTGAAATTTGTTTAGAAATTTCGCTAAATTTAACAAAAAAACTATGTCCAAAAAGCTGTGGCAAAACCGGAAAAAAGCGATAAACTGCCCTATAAGCTATGTGGTTTGAATAATCTTTTATATCTTCATCACAGTTATCTTTTTTTATCATCATTACGGCACTATATGCGACTATTGCCGCAAATATTAGCTCCATCCAAGGTGAGATAGCAAAAAGCATCGTACCTACGGCTACAAAGATGAGCCTAAATATCATAGCTCCTATAACGCCAAAATAAAGCACTCTGTGGCGATAAATTTCAGGTATCTTAAACCATGAAAAAATCGCCATCATCACAAAAAGATTATCTACTGAGAGCGACTTTTCTAGCGCATATCCTGCAAAATAAAGACTTGCTATTTCGCTGCCTCGCTCAAAATATAAATATATGCCAAAAAGTACCGAAACTCCTATCCAAAAGATAGACCAAATACCGGCTTGTTTTAGTGAAATTTTCTCATCATGCTTATGAGCAAAAAGATCTATTCCAAAGGCAAGTGATGTCATTAGCAGAAAAACTATAATTGTTTGAATTTCTGACGTGTTCAACTTTTATCCTTAAAATTTTAGTAAGGCATCATCAAGACTTCTACTATCTCGCCTTTTTTAAGAATTTCTTTATCCATTGGGATCATTAAAAGTGCAGCTTTGTTTGTTAAATTATTTACGATTGCTGAACTGCCAAGCTTTTTGCCATTTAGATTTACAAAATTTTTTCCTTCACGATTTTCTAAATTTACAGCCGTAAATTCTAAAAATGGTGAACGCTTTTTATAGTCTTCGTCCATTATTGCCGTGATCTTTGGCTCTTCTTGACCAAACCACGCATTTATTAAGACCCTTACGTAAAGCACACACATAACCATTGCCGAGTACGGAAATCCTGGCAGTGCAAAGATATATTTATCGCCTGACTTTGCCACTCTGATGTGACGGCCCGGTTTTATGGCAGCACCTTCGATGATAAGACTAAAATTTTCATTTAAAGCGCCTTTTACAAAGTCGTAATCACCCATGCTTATGCCACCAGTCGTCACTAATATATCAGCTGATTTTAGTGCGTTTATGATCGCTTTTTCGACAAGCTCGGCCTTATCTCTTACGATCTCGCAAAGGACCGGCTCTGCACCCATTTTGCGTATCTGCATAGCGATGCCTACGTGATTTGAGCTGTGAATTTGCGCTGGATTTTCTAATGGCTCGCCAAGGTCTTTTATCTCGCTGCCAGTCGCTAGTATCGCAACTCTTGGACGGATAAAGACGCTTATGTGAAAGTGGCCAAGCTCTGCTAGAAGTGCGATTTCAGCGTAGCTTAGACGTGTGCCTTTTTTGATCAAAATTTCACCTTTTTTGTAGCTTTCTCCTACTTCGCGCACGGCAAAACCCTTTGGCACGCTTTTTTTAATGAGTATTTTTGATCCGACAACCTCGACATTTTCTACCGGCACAAGTGTGTCAGTGCCTTCGCTCATTAGTGAGCCAGTGAAAGTTTTTACACATTTACTACCCTCTATGACTAGTCCTTTGTCGCTTCCAGCAGGCAGGTCTGTGATGAGCTCAAGCTCGCTTAGGCCATCTTTAAAGGCAAAAGCGTATCCGTCCATTGCTGAAACTGGCTTTGCTGGGTAATTTTCGGCGGCTGTCACATCGTAGGCGATATTTCTATCAAGTGCGTCCGTGATGGCTACTTTTTCGACCTTTTCCCATGCATTTATTGTATCTTTTAAAATTTTTAGGCTATCTGCGTAACTCATAAAATCTTTCATTTTTATCCCTTTTATGAAATTTTTGCATATTTTATCTACTTTGCTCTTAAAAAAATTAATCTTTGTTTTATTTAATGATTATTAAAATGTCGTTTAAGAAATCAGTTTGATTTTACCCTATACACAGGAATATTCATGAATAAAACAGTGCTTTACATCATTGCAGGTGCAAGCCTTGGCATTCTTGGCCCAGTGCTTGTTTATTTTGGTAACCCAGCAAATATGGGTGTTTGCGCGGCTTGCTTTTTAAGAGATAGCGTAGGTGCTTTTGGCTTTCATCAAGCCAAAGTGGTACAGTATCTAAGGCCTGAAATTTTAGGGCTTATCATCGGAGGCTTTTTAGCAAGCATGCTTTGGAGCAGAAATTTTACTCCAGTATCTGGCAGTGCGGCTTTTTCTAGATTTTTCTTAGGCGTGTTTGCTATGATTGGTTGTCTTATCTTTTTGGGTTGTCCATGGAGAGCGTTTTTGCGCCTTGGCGGCGGAGATATGACTGCTATTGCTGGTCTTGTCGGTCTATTTGCTGGCGTTTTTGTTGGACGATTTTTCAAGAAAAATGGTTACGTCATACCTGAAAATGATGTCACAACAAAACCAGTTGCGTTTTTGCCATTAATCATTGCTATTTTGCTTTTAATAGCCCTTGTCTTTGGTTTAAAACTTGGCGATAATGGTGCATTATTTAGCTCAGAAAAAGGCCCAGGTTCACAGCATGCAAATATCTTTATCTCACTTATTTGTGCCATTGTTATTGGCATTTTTATGCAAAGAAGTAAATTTTGCTCAGTTGGAGCGATTAGTAAAGTTTTTGAGCGCGATCTTTCAATGTTTTATGGCATTGTATCTATCATCGTTTTTGCAAGTATCACAAATTTAGCTCTTGGACAATATAAATTTGGCTTTGAGGCTCAACCTATCGCTCATAATGACGTCCTTTGGAATTTCCTTGGCATGAGCTTGGCTGGTCTTTGCTTTAGTCTAAGTTATGGCTGCCCAGGCAAACATTTAGTGCAAATGGGAGCTGGAAATTTAAGCTCAGCTGTATTTGTTTTAGGCATGGGGGCAGGCGCTGCGATAAGCCATAACTTCATACTTGCAAGCTCTGGAGCTGGCATCACTCCTTACGCTCCATATGCCGTAGCGATCGGCTTTATCTATGCTATTTATGTCGGAGTTTTTACTAAAAAAGCATAATATAAATTTGGCTGCCTTTGCAGTCAAATTTACTCACTTTTTATATCTATCACCTCATCAAAAAGTTCAAAAAGCTCACGTTGATGTGTGATCATCATCACGCCAAGTTCCTTAAAATCGCTCTTTAAATTTTTCAAAATTTTAGCTGCTGAAGTATTATCAAGTGCCGAGGTTGCCTCGTCTAAGAATAAAAATTTAGGCTTTGCAAGATAGACTCTGGCAAAATTTAGCCTCTGAGCCTCGCCTTCACTCATGATCTTAGGATAGTCTAAAATTTCATCTAAATTTTTAAATTTGTTAAGGCCAACTCTGGCTAAAATTTTATAAATTTCACTATCATTTTGCTCATTTTTGTTCGGATAGGAGATGAGTTCTCTTAGGCTAGATCTAACCAAATATGGCTTTTGGGATAAGATTTGTTGCTTTTAGGTAGCTTATGCTAAAGCTAAAATGTATATTTATGGGAGTTAAAATTGAAAAAAGTTTAATTCTATTGAGAGGATTTAGCCGCCAAATGACGGCTAAGAGAAGTTATCTTAAAATTTGAATCTTTGCTTTTGCGCGGAGTTTGTCAAAATAATCAGCCATAAGTTTTTCTTGCTCACCTTGATAAAGCTCGTTTATAACATTATCCTTAACGTCTGCAAAGCTTGGAGTGTATGAGCCTATTTTTTCCTTTACATAAAACATATCAAAACTATCAGCGCCTTGTAGTATTTGGGTAAATTCTCCATTATTTGTACCAGCTATGATGGCAGCTAGTCTTGGATCTATGCTCTGATAGTCTAGGCTAAGCTCTTGTGTTCGTACGCTGTTAAGTAGTGATGGACTTGTTTTTTGAGCTTCTAGCTCTTCTGGATTCTTTGCCTTATAAAGGACCACTTTAGCAGCGCTAAAGACCTTAAATTTATCAGGATTAGCATCAAAATACATCTTTGCTTTTTGCTCATTTACATTTTTACCAGCTTCAGCCAAGATGCTTTTATAAAGCTTTTCTTGAAGCATCTTTTTTTCTATGTTGTTTTTAAACTCCAAAAAGTCCATGCCTTGAGCTTGGATAGAGCTTCTAAACTGCGAATTTGTCATGCCATTTTGCTTTGCGATCGATTCGATTCTATCGTTTAGCTCAAATGGCGTTACACTAATGTTTAAATTTTTTATCTGAGCATCTTCGAGCCTATCTCTTATGAGTAAATTTAAAGCATCTTGTTCGCTAGCTCTTAGCTGTTCTTTCAAGCTATAAACTTCATAAAGCGTGATTGGTTCGTTCTCTACAATAGCTGCGATACCGTTTATCATCTGAGCCGAATATAAATTTAAAGCACTTAGCATGCCAGCAGCCAAAAAGAGCAATTTTTTCATAATAAAACCTTTATTTAAGTATTTAGTAAATATAATTTTGGGCAATTATAACATAAAAATAAGGCACAAAATGATAGTTACTAGATTTGCTCCGTCGCCTACTGGATACCTACATATAGGCGGACTTAGGACAGCCCTTTATAATTATTTATATGCAAGAGCTAATAATGGAAAATTTTTACTTCGTATCGAAGATACTGACCTAAAACGAAACTCAGAAGAGGCCACGCAAGCCATAAAAGAGGCATTTGCTTGGTGTAAGCTTGATCACGACGGCGAAGTGACATATCAGTCAAAGAGGTTTGATCTTTACAAAGAGTATGTTAAAAAATTACTTGAAGAAGGCAAAGCATATAAATGCTATATGAGCAAGGATGAGCTTGAGGAGCTTAGAGCCAGCCAAGAGGCTAGAAAAGAGCGCCCAAAATATGATAATAGATATAGAGATTTTACTGGCACGCCTCCAGCTGGCATCGAGCCAGTCATCCGTATAAAAGCCCCGCTTAGCGGCGAGATCGTCATACATGATGGCATAAAGGGCGAGGTTAAATTTAAGGTTGAAGATATCTTAGATGACTTCATCATCGCAAGAAGCGACGGCACACCAACTTATAACTTCACGGTTGTGATAGATGACGCACTAATGGGCGTAACAGACGTCATCCGTGGTGACGATCACCTCTCAAATACTCCAAAACAGATCGTTCTTTACGAGGCACTTGGCTTTAAGGTACCAAAATTTTATCACGTCGCTATGATAAACGGAGAGGATGGTAAAAAGCTTAGCAAAAGACACGGCGCAACTGACGTTATGGAGTATAAAAAGATGGGCTACCTGCCTGAAGCGCTCTTAAATTTTCTCGTTCGTCTTGGCTGGAGCCACGGCGATGATGAGATTTTTACTATTGAGGATATGCTTAAATACTTCAATCCAAACGATATCAACAAAAGCTCAAGCACTTACAACGCTCAAAAGCTTGACTGGCTAAATTCTCACTACATTAAGACCCTGCCTTACGAGAGACTAGCTCACGATATGCTCGAGTTTGGCGTTGATTTTAAGGCTTTGGTAAAGGGCGAGCTACTGCTAAATTCGCTCCGTGAGAGATCAAAGACATTAATTGAAATGGCAAATAGCGCAAACGCGATCATCAACGCTCCAAAAAGCTACGATGAGAAAGCTTGGGCTAAATTTATAAATGAAAATAGCAAAGAAATTTTGGCTAAATTCGCTCAAATTTTAGACCGTGACCTCGACGTGAAGGGCTATGAGGAGCTAACTAATAAATTTTTAGAGCAAAATGGCTTAAAGCTAAAAGACCTAGCTCAGGCTCTAAGGATAGCGCTAACTGGCTCAAGTGTTAGCCCAAGCATATTTGAAGTGCTTGAAGTAGTGGGCAGTAGCGAGACGAAAAATAGAATACAAAATTTATTAAAGGAAGAGAAATGACACATGTAACTAAAGAAGAAGCACTAAACTACCACATAGGCGGTAAGATCGAGATAAAGGTAAAGACGCCTTGCGAGACATCAAGAGACCTTTCAATGGCCTATACACCAGGCGTTGCTGAGCCTTGTAAAGAGATAGAAGCTGATAATGAACTAGCTTATAAATATACAAATAAAGCAAATTTAGTAGCTGTCATCACCGATGGCACGGCTGTACTAGGCCTAGGCGATATCGGTGCGATCGCTGGTAAGCCAGTTATGGAAGGAAAGTCAGTCTTATTTAAAAAATTTGCAAACGTGGATGCCTTTGACATCGAGCTAGATGAGCACGATCCTGATAAGATCGTTGAGATTTGCAAGGCTCTAGCTCCGACATTTGGTGGTATAAATTTAGAAGATATCCGTGCTCCAAAGTGCTTTGAGATAGAAAGAAAGCTTCAAGAAGCAGTCGATATCCCTGTAATGCACGACGATCAGCACGGCACAGCGATGATAACAAGCGCTGGTATGATAAATGCGATGGAAATTTCTGGCAAAGATATATCTAAGATAAAAATCGTAGTTAGTGGCGCTGGTGCAGCTGGCATTGCATGCGCGAAGATGTATAAAGCGCTTGGTGCAAAACATATCGTTATGATAGATAGCAAAGGTGTCATTCACTCAAAAAGAACAGACCTAACGCCTGAAAAGATAGAGTTTGCGCTTGAAACTGAGGATAGAACTTTGGCTGATGCGATGAGGGGTGCTGATATGTTTTTAGGTCTTTCTAAGCCTGGTGTGCTTACAAAAGAGATGGTTGCGTCAATGAATAAAGAACCTATCATCTTTGCTTTGGCAAACCCAGTGCCTGAAATTTATCCAGAGGATGTTGAGGCTGTAAGAAGTGACGTTATGATGGGTACAGGCAGAAGCGACTATCCTAACCAAGTAAATAACGTTTTAGGTTTTCCTTTTATCTTTAGAGGCGCGCTTGACGTTAGAGCTAAAAAGATCACTGAAAATATGAAAATGGCTGCAGCTAGAGCGCTTGCGCAGCTTGCAAAAGAGCCAGTACCAGCTGAAGTTTTAAAAGCAAGTGGCGTTAGCGAGCTAAAATTTGGCAAAGAATACATCATCCCAAAACCATTTGACAAACGTGTGCTAACAGCAGTCGCTCCAGCAGTTGCAAAAGCTGCTGTTGAAGATGGCGTAGCGAGAGTAAAAGATTTTGATGTTGAGGCTTATAAAGCCAAACTTGCAAAAGGTTTTTAATCAAATTTAGCCCAAATATGGGCTAAATTCTTCTCTTGGCATTTTGTAAAAGACAAACCTTGTAAAAACAGTAAATTTAAGGACAAAAAATGCAAAACGTAAAGCTCATCTCGCACCCACTGATCGAGCATAAATTAACCATTCTACGTGATAAAAACACCCAACCTTTTCAGTTTCGTATGCTAGTTGATGAGATCAGTTATCTTATGATCTTTGAGGCGACTAGAAATTTAAAGGTAAAAGATGTCAAAGTCCAAACCCCAGTTGCGGTAGCAGATGCAAAAAGGCTTACTACAAAGGTGATGATATGTCCTATTTTAAGGGCTGCTCTTGGTATGCTTGATAGTGTTTTTACCATCATCCCAGATGCGAGTGTGGGCTTTTTGGGTTTTCAGCGAAACGAAGAGACCGCTCAGGCTGAGTTTTTCTACGCAAAGCTTCCAAAAGACGCAAAAGAGCGCATGGCGATCATCATCGATCCTATGTTTGCAACTGGCGGCACGGCGATAGATGCGGTCAAATTCTTGCGTGAAAAGGGCGTTAAGGAGATCAAATTTATCTCTATCATCGCTGCACCTGAGGGGCTAAAGAGATTTAGCGAAATTTACCCAGACGTCGAGGTCTATACGGCATCGATCGATGAGAAACTAAATGAGAAAAACTACATCGTACCAGGTCTTGGTGATGCTGGCGATAGAGTTTTTAACACGCTTTAAGGGCAAAATTTGAATAAAAGACTTTTGCCAGCTTTAGTTGCCTTTGTCATTGCTATCATCATCGGTACTTTATTTTTTTCAAAAGATGGCGGCGAGGCAAACAAAAACGCTCAAATTTTACTTGAGCAACTAAACAAAGAGGGACAAAAGAGCCAGAGCATTACAGAAAATGGCTCGTACACCTCAAAAGATGAGGTCGCTCTTTATATCTATAAATTTAACAAGCTACCAAAGAATTTCATAACCAAAAAAGAGGCACTTGATCTTGGCTGGAATGCAAAAAGCGGAAATTTATGGCAGATAAGTGGTGGCAAAAGTATCGGCGGAGATAGATTTTCAAACAGAGAAAAGAGGCTGCCAGATGCTGATGGTAGAAAGTGGTTTGAGTGCGATGTAAATTATAATGGTGGCAGGCGCGGTGCTGAGAGAATTTTATACTCAAACGACGGGCTTATCTACTACACACCCGATCACTACGAGCATTTTTATCTGCTTTATGAGAAGAGGATGCAATGAAAAGTGTGATCTTAGATGCCAAAGAGATGGTTGAAAAAGAAAAAATGCATGAGTATTTTACAAAAAAATTTGGCCTGCCAGAGTACTACGGCAAAAATTTAGACGCACTCTTTGACTGTCTTTGCGAGATAAATGAGCCAACATTTATAAAGCTAAAAAATGAAAATTTTTTGGATAGTGGCACAAAAGAGAGCTTGATTCAGCTATTTCATGACGTTTGTAACGAAAATGATCTAGTTAAATTTGAGTTTGTAAAAGATGAAAAATGATATTTGGAAAGATTGATTATCTAAATTTACTTCCATTTCACGTTTTTTTAAAATCAGCTCCACTAAGCTCTCAGATAAAAAAGGCGATCGAGTTTAAAAAAGGCGTGCCAAGCAAGCTAAATAGGGCACTAAATGCCAGAAAGATCGACGCTGCGGTGATCTCAAGTATAGCTAGTAAAAAGGCAAATTTAAAGAAGCTAAATTTTGGAATAGTCGCCAAAAACGATGTAAAAAGCGTGCTTGTGCGCAAAAACTCAGCCCCAAAGCCAGATCCTGCCTCTGCTAGCTCAAACGCCCTAGCTAAGGTGCTTCGTCTAAATGGCGAGGTGATCATAGGCGACAGGGCACTAAAGGCATACCTAAGCGAGGGCAAAGAGTGCTTTTACGACCTTGGTAACATTTGGCACGAAAAGACAAATTTGCCATTTGTTTTTGGTAGATTTTCATATGTAAAAAATGGCTCGTTTTACAAAAGACTGGTTGCAAAATTTCTACAAAAAAATGTAAAAATTCCAAATTATATATTAGCTCAGTATGCCAAAAGCCGCGCCATAAGCGAGCAAGATATCAAGTGGTATTTGAAATTTATAAGCTACAAAATAGGCCCAAAAGAGCAAAAATCACTCAGAAAATTTTTTAAAGAAAATAGACTATTAAAAGCAGCAAAAAAGAATTAAATCTAAAGCTGCTTAGCAACTTCCAAGAAACTTTTAAATTTAGTGATGCATATGCATATTAGTTGAGTTATCATCGCTCATATTTTGCATCATCATATTCATATGCATCTCACCCATATTTTGCATCATCTTGTGGTGATCGTGCATTGGCATATCTGCTGGCATGTTCATTGGCATATTCATATGCATACCCATCTCACCGTTTTCAGCCTTGTAGCCTGTTATGGTAGGATCAACCATGCCAAATATCATTGCGACGTGTGCGACGATCAAGGCAAATATGAGTAGGAAAAAGTGAAGCTTTAGCTTTGCCTTTTCGCTTGCGTTTTTGTAGATCAAATTTAGCTCTAAAAGCGCGATGCCAAGAAGTGGTATGACGCTGATGAGATATGAGTAGACAGCGATGACATCGGCATATCCACGCCATTTTATACTTGGATAAATTTTTGCCATAAAATAGATCACAAGAGCTGTAAAATAGACCCCAAGCACTATGCCAGCAAATTTGCCAACAGCCTTATAGCCAGCATTTTTACCGCTATCCATGTGATACATAGTGAGAAACTCCATCGCCACTAAAAGCTCCGTAAGCCCCACAGGTATCACCATGAAGAAGATTAGATTGTAAGGTTGATTGAGCGATAAAAGCTCCATGTAGTGTGTCATTACCATTGTAAGTCCTTTGTAAAAAATTTAAAGAAGATTAACGCCAAATTGCTAATAATTATAAAATATCAAGATAACAAATTTAAGCTAGTCTTTAAACTCGTGTGAGATGACTGGAGAAAATTCTTCCCAATGAAGTTTGGTTTTGATTGTTGGCATCTTGCTTTGAAATGGCTCTTTCTTAAGTGCTGCCATGGCGACACTATCGCCTTTTGGCTTAGCCGGTGCTTCTACGTTTAGTATAGAGCGTTCAAGATCGATGAAATCTTTTAAAATAATAATATATGATTTAAAGAAATTTGCCTCTTTGTAAGCTGAAAGTAGCTGAGAAAACTCATCTACAAATAAATTTAAAGTTTCAGAAAATAGCTTATTGCTAATATTTTTTGCATCATCAAACTCATCTTTTAAAAATGTAGCCATCGCTAAAAATATAAATCCAACGTAGTCCTCGCTGTCTTTGCAAAGCTCGCTATCACGTCTATATGGGCTTAGTTTTAAACATTCAATAACCCTAAGCCTAGCTGCTCCGTTATCTCTGCCCTCTTCATAAAATGAAGCGCTTAAGGGGATATTTGTAAAGCCAAAAAGAACATCATTTTGTTCTTTTGAAAATTCTTCAAAGCTAAATTTATCTAAATTTTTAAATGCAGCATCACTATCCTCGCTTAAAGGATTTGCGCTTAAGTATCTTAACTGCTCTTTCCATCTTGAAAATTTCTCATCATTTGTGTAAAAAAACATAGGATATGCTAGAAATTCGTAAAAATACGATCTTGCTTTTATGATGTTTTTATCCATTTAATAAATCCTCTTTCATCGCGTTTATTTGGGCTTGAACCATTAGTTTGGCTTTGCAGTCAGCACAGCAGTAAAGTGCTTTTATCTTGACCCTATCGTTGCCAAATCTTGGTTGCATTATAGTTGCGATCTTTTCGACTGCTTTTTTAGTCGCAAACTCTTTTCCGCACTCAACACAGGCAAAAAGCTCATCTCGTGCCAGCTCATTATATGTAAAAAACTCAGGCTTAAGAGAAATTTTTCCAACTTCAAGGCTTATGGTATCTTTTTCAGCACAGCTTAGTTCGCAGTATCCGCAAGCTGTGCAGACGCTTGGATTAAATAAAATAGAATTTGTCTTTTTATCAGCCACTAGCGCGCTTACGTTACAAGCGCCAACGCAACTTAGACAAAGTGTACAGCTATCAGTGTTTATCTTGACATCGCCATATCTTATCATCTCGCCGCTTTTTACCACGCCAAGATCTTCGCTACCTACTAAAAACTCGAGCCTTTTTGCAAAAATTTCTCTTTTTGGCAAGGCATATTCGTTTATCGTGTGTTGTGAGTCAGCTATAAATTTTGCCTTTTTGAGCGATTCTTCAAGTTCATTTTTATCTTTAGCGTGATAGATCGCCGTCTCTTTAAATTTAAGCTCATAAATTTGATTTAAGATGCTAATGGCGTCTTTTTCGCCTTTGCCAAGGCTCTTGCTAAATAAAATTACACTTGCGCCACTTTCTTGAAGAAGTGTCAAAAAGTGCGTTTGGCTTAGAAAATGTGCAGCTGAGATAGCAAAAGGTAAGACATTTTCTGGTAGGCTAACGCTAAGATCTTCTAAATTTATCTCTTCTGGCACAATGAGTGCAATCTTGCCTTTATAAAGCTTTGCCACAGCAGCAAATGAGCTCTGAGGCATTAGCGTGTAGTCGAGCGCGCCACTAGGGCATACGCTGATACAGTTTCCGCAGTTTGTGCAATCTATCTGCGAAAAGACAAGGTGCTTTGTTTCATCCTCTTTTAATATCGCAACCGTTGGGCAAACTTCGGCACAACGTCCACAAATTTCATTTCTTCGTTCGTGATATTGACAGATCGAAGAGTCATATTGAGTTAGGCTTTTGTACTTAAATTTTGGAGTTTTTTCATTTAACATTTTAAGCACAGCTTCATCTTCTAGCCCAGCTATTTCATAACAGCCGCTTTGCTTTAGCATATAATCCCTTGCATTTTCAACCAAGAAAAAGTCGCAATCGACCTCAAATTCGTCATTTGCTCTAAGTATCAAAACACTAAGCTCGCCAGCTGCACCATAAATAAATTTCACTTCAAAATGCGTTAATTCAATGACTTTATAGCCATTTTCTTTTAATAAATTTGCTAGCTCCTCACGGCCTGAGTTGCTTACTATTACGACGTTTTTTCCGACTTCTTTTTCGTAATCAACATCCTTTGCCATGTCAAATGCAGTTGCTCTTGCCTCGTAGAGCAAAAGTGTATTTTTAGCTTTTTCTAAGACGCTTGCAGTTGTATTTTTTAGATAAAAATTTATCTCAGGTGCGATAATGTTTGCTTTAAGCTTTGGCGAGTTAGAAACTAAATATTCTTCCTTTTCGTTATTTATTTCTATCTGTTCATTTAGCATCAAAGTATCGTCAAAATCGTTATAAAAGCCAAATTCTTTCATAATTTCTCCTATTATCAAGAATAGGCTTATTTTAATATTAATGGGATTAATGGACTCTGAATTTTATATGTTCCTTTTTGCTCTAAGGTTTAATTTATAATATTTTTTATGTTAAAATCACGGCTTGGTAAAACTAACTTACTAGGAGCACAAATTGAGCGATTTAAGAAATATCCCACAAGTCGATAAGATCATAAAAAATGAAGCATTTTCGGGGCTTGATGTGAGTTTAGTCACAATGCTAGCAAGACAAATTTTAGACGAAGTAAGGGCTAAAATTTTAAATGAAAACGCAAACTTTAGTAGTGAAGAAATAATAAATTTGATCCTAAATGAGTACTATAAATTTAACAAATCAACTCTTCAAAGAGTTCTAAATTTAACCGGTATTACTATCCACACAAATCTTGCTAGAAGTGTAATAGATAAAGAAATTTTAAACCGAGCGACGCCAGTTATCACAGGATATTCTAACCTTGAATATAACCTAGAAACGGGCAGTCGTGGCAACAGATATGACTATATAGGCTCACTCATAGCAAGAGCATTTGGCTTTGAAGATGCTATCGTCGTAAATAACAACGCAAGCGCTGTATTTTTGGTGCTAAATACCTTTGCAAAGGGTAGGGAGGTAGTCGTTAGTAGAGGCGAGCTAGTCGAGATAGGCGGTAGTTTTAGAGTGCCAGAGGTGATGGCAAATGCAGGCTGCATCTTAAAAGAGGTCGGCACAACAAATAAAACTAGACTAAAAGACTACGAGTCGGCGATTTGTGAAGATACTGCAATGCTTGTAAAAGCGCACCGCTCAAATTTTGACATAGTTGGTTTTAGCGAAGAAGCCACGGCAAATGAACTAAGTAAGCTAGCACGTGAGCAAAATTTGATAGACTATTTTGATCTTGGCAGCGGTTTTTACGGAAATTTGCCGTTTAATCTTGACAAAAATGAGCCAGATTTAAAGCACTTAAGAGACGTTTCGCTAGTTAGCTTTAGCGGCGACAAGCTACTTGGCACGGTGCAGTGTGGCATCATTGTCGGCAAAAAAGAGCTCATCGCAAAGCTTAGAAAAAACCAGCTTTTAAGAATGCTTCGTGTTGATAAGGTGATCATCTCACTTTTGGCTGAGAGCATAAAAGCTTATCTAAACAAAGAATTTGAGCTAATCACAACACAAAAACTGCTTCACAAAAGTGTAAAAGAGCTTGAAAATTTAGCAAATTTTATAAATAAGAATCTAAAAACATCGCTAGAAATCGTTCGCACACAAACCTTTGTAGGAGGCGGTGCGATGCCAAATAAAAAAATTCCAAGCGTGGCTTTGGCGGTTAGTGGAGATGCAGTTTTAAATGAGCAGAAATTTAGGCAAAAAAAGGTGATCGGCCGCATAGAAAATGATAAATTTTTACTTGATTTAAGAACACTTTTAGATGACGATGTAAATGAACTAATAAAAATAATAAATGAAACGGAAGAAAAATGAGTCTAATAATAGGAACAGCAGGGCATATCGACCACGGAAAAACCGCGCTTATAAAGGAACTAAACGGCTTTGAGGGGGACAATCTTGAAGAGGAGAAAAAGCGTGGCATAACGATCGATCTAAGCTTTTCAAATTTAAGTAAAAATGATGAAAATATCGCATTTATCGACGTGCCAGGGCATGAAAATCTCATAAAAACGATGATAAGTGGTGCGTATGGCTTTGACGCGTGCTTATTTGTAGTGGCGGCAAATGACGGCCTTATGCCTCAAAGCTTGGAGCACCTTGAAATTTTAAATCTTCTTGGTGTGAAGTCTTTGATCGTGGCACTTACAAAGTGTGACCTCGTAGATGAAGCGACTATAAATTTAAGAAAAAAAGAGATAAGAGATGAAATTTCTAAATTTAAAAACCTACAAATTTTAGAAATTTTTGCCGTTAGTATAAAGGATAGGGCAAGCATTGACGAGCTTAGAAACTACCTCTTTACGCTAAGAGCTAAAAAGCGCGATGAAGACGGTGTTTTTAGATACTACATCGATAGGGTTTTTAGCCTAAAAGGTATCGGAAATGTCGTAACTGGCACCGTTATAGAGGGAAGCGTTAGTAAAAACGAGAAGCTTTTTAACTACGATGCTGGCAAAGAGGTGCTAGTAAGAAGTGTGCAAAGCCACGATAAATTCGTTGATAGCGCAGGGGTTAGCAGCCGAGTGGCGCTAAATCTAACTGGCATTGAGCTTAATGAACTAAAAAAAGGTCAACTACTTAGTAAAAAGGGCTATTTTAGAGGATTTAGAGAGGTTGATGCGGTCGTAACTGCTAAAAATCTCATTCACTCGCAAAGCGTAACCTTTTGCGTAGGAGCTAAAAATGTGCCTGCAAAGGTGCTAATACTAAGCCAAAAAGATGATAGCTACTTTGTTACCTTTAAATTTCAAAGCGATATGTTTTTGAAATTTGACGAGGCCTTTGTGCTTATCTCAGATGCGCGCGTGATAGGAGGTGGCAAGGTGTTAAATCCTGTGCTTGAGCCACTAAAAAAGGCTGGTAAAATTCTCTTTTTAGCTGCACTTTTAAAGCATGATTTTGTTGGAGCATTTTCTATACTTAAAGAAGCCCACAAAAATGGCTTTGGCATCATCTCTTCTTATCAAAGGTTTGGACTAAGTCACGAAGAGGCCGTAAATGTAGCTAAAAAAGTCTCAAACGTCTTTGTTGATGAAAAAGCTTTAAATATCTACGATCTAAGCGCGGTTGAGCGGATAAAGTCTGTGGTTAAATTTATGATAGAGAAAAATGAATTTGCTGTTTTCTCAGCTCAAAGTATAAGCTTAAAGCTTGCTTGGGCTAGCCAAAATTTAGCTCAAAAAGCACTTGATGAGCTTGAAAGTATAAACTTAATCTCTAAAAATGATGGCGTCTATACAAAAAAAGGTATTGATATAAGCAAACTAAAAGTAAGGCTTGAAGAGAAAATTTATGAAATTTTAGAAAGCGGAAAGCTAGCTCCAACGGCACCTTATAATATATATGATGAGCTGGAAATAGATAGGCTAAGTGGCGATAATGCCCTTAAAAAACTAACTGCAATGGGTAGAGTTGTAAGGCTGGAGCATAACCTTTTCATCACCAGAAATTCGCTAAAAATGGCACTTGATAAGCTAAGAGAGATCATCAAAAATCAAGGCTTTGTAAATGTCACAAACGCCAAGGATGCACTAAATTTAAGTAGAAAATATGTAATCGCTTATCTTGAGCAACTTGATCTTGAGAGTGACATAATGAAGCAAGGAAATGATAGAGTCTTTCGTGGTTAGCATTCATTTACAAAAAGCAAATATAATCCGCCAAATTTTTAAAAAGGAAAAAAATGAAAAAAGTGGTTTTGGCCTCAATATTAGCGGCAACTAGCCTAATGGCAGCAAGCGATAAGCAAATAGAAGATTTTTACTCAGAAGTTTTTAAAAATCAAAATATCGATGGTGTTAATGTAAAAGTCGTAGAACGCACTAAAATTTTAGATGATATAGAAAAAGTAAGCTTAAAATTTAGCAAAGGAGATATGTCTCAAGAAGATGTGACTTTTATTAAGGGCGATCTTATGTTTCCTGATGTTGTAAATTTAAAGGAGCAGAAGTCTTATTTGGCTGAAGAAAAAAAGGTAATCGCAGAAAAAGCAGCACTTGATTTAGTAAAATCACTAGCTAAAATTTATAAAAATGAAGACAAGGCAAATGTTGTAACTCTTGGTAATGATAGCAAAAAGCCAACTATTATCATGTTTTCAGATCCTGAATGCCCATATTGCAGAGCCGAGCTAGCAAAGATCGAAACGACATTAAAAGACAATAATGTTGAAATCATCCTAACTCCAGTGCATGAACTATCGTCTTTGCAAAAAAGTGCTTTGATCTATAAAGATATAAAAAATGCAAAAAGTGATAGCGATAAGGTTAAAATTTTAAGAAAGTATTTTTCTGAAGATTATAACGTGGATGAAAAAAATGTTAGTAAAGAAGAGAGCGACAAGATCGATACTTTACGTAAAAAATATTTCTCAGCTGGCGTTAGATCAGTGCCATTTATCATAAACAAAAGTGATCTGAAATAATCTTTTCTAGGGAGCTCTCCCTAGAATTTATACTTTAAATTAGCCTTTCTCTCAAAATTCATAAAAGTTAAAATATTAAATATATTTTCTTATATTTTTAACAATAACTTAACATATTTAATTAAAGCTTTATATTTACTTTGATTATCTTGCAATTATGCTAAATTTGCAGAGTTTAAATCTAGGCTATAAAAAGCCCTGAAATAGGCCTTGCAATATTTTAGAATTTCTAAAGTTGCAAATTGTGAAGACCAATCAAACCAAATTCTCAAATTTTTAAGTTTGAGAGCTAAGGAGAAAAAATGCAAGGATCAAGAAGAGATTTTCTAAAAAAATCTCTAAAAGTCGGTGCTGCCGGCGGTGTACTAGCAGTCTCAGCCGTAGCAAAAGTGACTAGTGACGACTTAGCTCCTGATGACAATGGTGTCGTCGTTGGCAAGTCAAACAAAAAAGAGGTGCTTTATAAAAAAAGCAAGAACTGGGAAACCTACTATAAAATCGCTTACTAAGGGAGAAAACCATGAGTGATGCACGTATAGGAAGACGTTCATTTTTAAAGCTAGCCGCACTTGGTGCTGGAAGCACAATGGCTTTTGGAGAAAATGAAACGATAAGAAAAGCAAGTGATGAGGAGATAAAAAATCCTTTCCCTGGCTCAAAAAAGGTTAGAACGATTTGTTCTATTTGCTCAGCAGGCTGTGGTATCGAGGCTGAGGTAAAAGATGGTGTTTGGGTTCGTCAAGATATGGCGATGCATCATCCGATATCTCAGGGCTCACACTGCTCAAAAGGTATCGATCAGATCGACCTTACACACAGCAAACAACGCATCAAATATCCTATGAAAAAAGTTGATGGTAAATGGCAAAGAATTTCATGGGATCAAGCTGTAAATGAGATCGGCGATAAGATGCTTCAGATCCGCAAAGAAGATGGCCCTGATAGTGTTGTTTTCTTAGGATCTGCGAAATTTAACAATGAGCAAGCATATTACTTTAGAAAATTTTGTGCATTTTGGGGTACAAACAGTAACGATCACGTAGCAAGAATTTGACATAGCGCAACAGTCGCCGGTGTGGCGAATACTTGGGGTTATGGCGCGATGACAAACCACTTTGGAGATATGGCTGCGAACTCAAAATGTATATTTATCATTGGAGCAAACCCAGCTGTGGCAAACCCAGTTGGTGGCATGAAGCACACTTTACAAGCAAAAGATAGAAACAATGCAAAAGTAATTGTAGCTGATCCAAATTTTACAAAGACAGCTGCACATGCTGATCTTTATTTGAGACAAAGATCAGGAACTGATATTGCACTTGTTTATGGTCTTATTCACATTATTCTCAAAAATGGCTGGGAAGATAAAGAATTTATAGAAAATAGAACTTACGGTATTGATGAGATAAGAAAAGAGGCTGAGCACTGGACACCAGAGGTTACATCTGATGTTACTGGAGTACCAGTTGATAAGCTACTAAAAGCTGCAGACATTCTAGCTCACACAAAACCAGGTACTGTTGTTTGGGCACTTGGCATCACTCAACACTCAGTTGGTACATCAAATACAAGAATTTTACCTATCCTTCAACTAATTCTAGGAAATATGGGTAAAGCAGGCGGCGGCTGTAATATCATTCGTGGTCACGACAATGTTCAAGGCTCAACTGATATGTGTAACCTTTCAGACAGCTTGCCAATGTATTATGGCTTAACTGATGCAGCATGGAAATATTACTGCAAAGGCTGGGGCGTTGATTATGACGAATTTATTAAACGCTTTGCAGTCTCAACAAAAGAGCCAAAACAAGGCGGTACTCCTGTTAAAAACACAGTCTTTGAAGAGTATTATTACCACGATCCTAAACATCCAGAAGATAGAAACTGGAGAAACGAAAAAGGCTGGTCACTTTCAAAATGGTGGCAAGGCGTCTTGAAAGAGGAGAATACATTTAGTAGTGGTGCATTAAGAGTTCTTTGGGTTCAAGGAACTGGTCTGACATCTATGGCGCACTTGGCTAAAATCCAAGAAGCAGCTTCAAAACTAGATATGATCGTTGTAGCTGAGCCATTTGTAAATGAAATTTCTATCCTTTCAGACAGAAAAGATGGTGTTTATATCTTGCCAGTAGCGACTGCATTTGAAAATGAAGGTCACTTAAGTGCAACAAACCGCTCTGGTCAATGGAGAACAAAAGTTGTTGATCCACTTTATGAGAGCAAGGGCGATCACGAAGTGATGTTCTTGTTTGCTAAGAAATTTGGCTTTTACGATGAATACGTAAAAGGCATGAAAATGGGTATCGTAGATCGTGAAATAAAACAAGTAAAAGATGATTTTGTATGGCCTGATGATGCGACAAATGAGATAGCAAGGATTGGAAATTCTATAGGTTATGGTGGTAGAACAGCCGAGATGTTTAGACGCCATCAAGCAAACTGGGATAAATTTGACCCAGATACGCTAATAGGTATTGGTGGTGAAGTTAAAGGCGAATACTACGGTAAACCATGGCCAGCATGGGATGAAAAACACCCTGGAACACCAATACTATATGATATGAGCAAGCCTTATGCAGAGGGTGGTTCAGGCTTTAGAAATCGCTTTGGTCTAGAGCATAATGGCGTTAGTCAGCTAGCTAGCGAAGAGACAACGCTTGTTGGCTCAGCTATAAAAGGTGGCTATCCACAAATCACAAAAGAGAATATAGAAAAAGTCTTAGGTATAACTCTAACTGAAGAAGAGAAAGCTAAGATGGGACCAAGCTGGAGTATGGATTATAGTGGTATTATCTTTGAAAAATGCCGCGAAAAAGGTGTTGTTCCTTATGGTAATGCAAGGGCAAGAGCTATCGTTTGGGAATTCCTCGATCCTATTCCAAAACATAGAGAGCCTGTTCACTCACCACGCTGGGATCTTGTTCAAAAGTATCCGACATTTGAAGATCAAGCTAGAAATTTCCGTGTTTCTACTAAGTTTAAGTCAGAGCAACAAGCAAAAGATTGGTCGAAAGAGTTCCCTATCGTATTTAGTACGCAACGTGTCGTAAACTTAAGTGGTGCTGGTATGATCGAAAGAACCAGTAAATATCTATCAGCTATTACGCCAGAGATGTTTGCTAATGTTAATCCAGAGCTAGCTTTAAAATACGGCATAAAAGACCGCGATATGATGTGGATTCACAGCCCACAAGGCACAAAGATCAAAGTAAGATGCTATCACAGCCAGATGGTAACTCCAGATAGAATTTGTATGCCATACAACTTCGCTGGTATTATGCAAGGCGTTGATCTTTCAGCTCGCTATCCAGAGGGCACTAAGCCTTATGTTATCGGCGAGAGCTTTAACACAGTTACTAACTATGGATTTGACCCAGTTACTCAAATTTCAGAGTTTAACGCAGGTCTTTGCCGTATAGAAAAAGCTGAAGAAAATACATTTAAAACATCGTTTTTCCATGAATATGGCGAGAGAGACGCCATGGGTAAAGAGTAAGGAGGAATAAAATGGCAAGAATGAAATTTTTCGTAGATACTGATAGATGTATTAGTTGTTATGGTTGCCAAGTTGCTTGCTCTTCTGCTCATGAACTTCCAGTGGGAATTTATAGAAGAAAGGTTATTACACTTCACGATGGTATCGAAGGTAAAGAGGTTTCAACTACTATTGCATGCCAACACTGTACTGATGCACCTTGTGAACAAGTTTGCCCAGTTGATTGCTTCTACATTAGAGCCGATGGCATCGTACTTCATGATAAAAATAAGTGTATAGGTTGTGGATACTGCTTATATGCTTGTCCATTTGGCGCGCCACAGTTCCCTAAAGATGGCGCATTTGGCGTAAAAGGCGTAATGGACAAATGTACAATGTGTGCAGGCGGCCCAGAGCCAACAAATTCACACGAGGAGAGAGAGCTTTACGGTCAAAATAGAATGGCCGAAGGAAAAGTGCCTATGTGTGCGGCTGTTTGTGCTACAAATGCACTTTTAGTTGGAGATGCGGCTGAAGTATCAAATGTATATCGCAAACGCGTTATGCTAAGAAATACTGGGCTAAATGCCTAACAAGAAGGAGAGCATTTGCTCTCCTTTAAATTTTAGAATCTAAACTTAAAACCTTTTTATTTTTTATAAGACTACTATTCTTATATTCAAAAGATAAATTTTAAATTTACATTAGAAAATTTCTAAAATCATTTAAAATTGGCTATTTGAAGACAAATTTCTCTTTATTATCTCAATTTGCTCTATTTTATGATAATCGTTTTTATTTTAATCAAAGTAAAACCTTGGTAATATTCGCTTCAAAAAAATCTCACAGGTGGTTTATTTAATGAATAAATTCTTAAAATTTATGCTAATTATGTTGTTGCCTATTTGGCTTATAGCAAAAAATGAGGATTACGAGCAGGTCGCAGCTCAGATAAAAGAGTCGCTACAAAAAGTAATAACAGAGTATAGAGCGGGCAATGTTGAACAAGCAGTCAGTGATACTCAAAATGCTTATTTTGGCTTATTTGAAGATGTCGAAGCTGGCATCAGAATAAATTTAGGTCAAAAAAAAGCTTACTCTATGGAGAAGCAATTTGGCGAGATCAGAAAGGCGATAAAAGCAGGCGAAGCGCCAGATGATGTGCAAAAAAGAATAGATCAGATCAATAGCGAGATCGCTGAAGTTCTACCAGTTATCTTAAAAGGGCATAGACTAGTTGGTGAGTATTCAGACAGCCCAGCTCAAGCTGCTACAACTGATTATGATACTTCTAAATTTATCCCTGAGTGGAAAGTGGCATTTGCAAATTTATCAGCTGATCTAGATAAAGCAATAGCAAGCTATGAGAGCGATAAGCAAGATGATGCCAAAAGTGCTATTCAAGATGCTAAATTTACAGATTACAGAAATACTCAACTTGAAATCGCTATTCGCCAGCATATAGAAAATGGTAAAAGCATAGATGCTGATATCCAAAGAAAGATGGGCGAAGCGATCAGCGGCATCACAAATGGTATAAGCAAAGATGATTTTAAAACTAAGCTAGATGAGATCAAGAAACTAGCATATGAGGCAATCTCAAAACTCCCAGCAGATACTGCAAAACTAGCAAAAGTTGATATGAGTGATGTAGAAGCAGCTTCTGAAGAAGATAGTGGTGCAGATTATACCAAAGTCGTTCAAAACATAAACGACAAAATTCAAGCTGCTATCACACTTTATAAAAATGGTGATGTAAAAAAAGCTATGGGCGATATCCAAGACATCTACTTTGATGAGTTTGAAGGTAGCGGTATGGAGAATAAAGTAGGCGCAATAGATGTAAATTTAAAAACAGCTATTGAAGCTACATTTGGCAATCTTGTAGCCCTTATGAAATCAGGTGTAGACGAAAAAACTCTTCAAGAAAGCGCAAGCAAGATGTCATCTCAGCTAGCAGCCGCACTTGAAAAAACTAGCGGTTCAAGCTCACCTTGGACGCTATTTATCTGGGCGCTAACTATAATCTTAAGAGAGGGCTTTGAAGCTCTTATCATCGTTGCAGCCGTCGTTGCATACCTTGTAAAAACTGGCAATGCTAAAGCGATGGGCAAAGTTGTTTATAGCTCAGTTGGCGTGGCTGTCATCTTAAGCTTTGTTATGGCGTGGATCATGAACGTCATCTTTGGCGAGGCAGCAGGTCAAAAAAGAGAGCTTATGGAAGGCATCACGATGCTTGTTGCAGTGGGACTTCTATTTTACGTTGGCTTCTGGCTTCTTTCAAATGCTGGCGCTAAAAAATGGAACGACTACATCAAATCACATGTATCTGAGTCTATCTCAAGTGGCTCGAGCACAGCGCTTTGGTGGACTGTATTTTTAGCGGTATTTAGAGAGGGTGCTGAAACTGTACTATTTTATCAGGCGCTTATTTTTGGAGCTAAAGATTCAGCTGGTTACTCGATGATTGCAGCTGGCTTTGTGATAGGACTTATCGTTCTTTTAATAGTCTATTTCTTATTTAAAATTTTTGCTGTTAAAATTCCTATTAAACCATTTTTTATATTTACGTCAGCTATTATCTTTTATATGTCGATCGTCTTTGTTGGCAAGGGTGTTGGCGAACTAGTTGAGGGCAAAATTTTCATCCCAACTATCATAAAAGGACTTAGCTTCCCTGACTGGATGAGAGACTGGCTAGGACTTCAGCCATATTATGAGAGCTTAGTACCTCAAATCATTATGGTGCTTGCCTTAATTATAGGCATCGTTATCATGAAATCAAAACAAAATAAAAACTAATCTTATTTAAAGGAGAGGAAATGAATAAAATTCTTAGTTCAGCTCTAGCACTTAGCCTAGCAGCTGGTTTTGCACTTGCTGGAGAGCACCCAATCGGCGAGCCTGTAGAGGCTAATGGTATGGAGATAGCTGCAGTTTATTTGCAACCAATCGACATGGAACCAAAGGGTATTGACCTAGCTCCAAGCCTAGCTGATTTTCACCTAGAAGCTGACATACACGCTATTGCTGGTAATAAAAACGGCTTTGGCGAAGGTGAGTGGATCCCATACCTAAAGATTAACTACGAGCTAAAAAACCTTGATAACGGCAAAGTTAAAAAAGGTACCTTTATGCCAATGGTTGCAAGCGATGGCCCACACTATGGTGCTAACGTAAAAATGGATACAGGCGTAGGCAACTATGAGCTTAAATTCCACATCGACAATCCAGAAAAACAAGGTTTTGGTCGCCACGCTGATAAAGAGAGCGGTGTTGGTAAATGGTTTGAGCCTTTCACAACAACTTATAAATTTCAATGGACAGGTGGTCCTGTTAAATAATCACCAGGGGCGTTCTCGCCCCTTTTAAAAAATTCTCACAGGGTTTAGTTATGTCAATTTATTTCTATCAGGTCTTTTTAGCCCTCCTTGGATTTACGCTTTTTGCTGCCTTAAATAACAAGGATAAAAGTTTAAAAACACTCTTTTTACCGTCACTTTTTGGAGTTATAGCTGGCGTATTTATTTTTAAAGTCGTTCGTCACGCACTTATAGATGATCAGTTTAAAATTTTCATTGATTCAGCGACGCTAGTTTTTCTACTAATTAGCATTTTATGGATATTTCTTGAGCTTAAGATAGCAAAAATTGTAACGTTTTTTATTTTAGGCATCGGCTTTGGCTTTGGCTATAGTTCAAGCAGTGTGTTATTCCCGCTATTTGGTGGTGAGCTACTAGATACGCTTTCGGTTATTAGCTTCTTTCTAATGATATTTGCAATGATTTTGCTCGTATTTTTATTCTTTTTTATTTCGAATTTAAAATCTAGCATTTCTCCATTAATAGCTAAAATTTTAGCCCTTATCACTTTAGTTTTCTTGCTAATCGATAGGAGCTCTCAGACAGCACTTGAGCTTTTGCGTGCTGGGGCTTTAAAAATAAGTAGTGAGTTAAACTCTCAGATTCTATCTGTTAGTGCAAAAGGTATTTACGTATCAGAATTTGGTACTTATTTTTATATCTTTGTGATCTTACTTTTATGCATCACCGCGCTTTTCTTTATGCCAAAAAGTATTGATAAAAATAAATTTGGTTCTATCAAATACCGCTTTACAAAAGCCATTAGAGAAAATATTTCTGATAATGCAAAATTTGCATTTTGTAGTATTTTGATAGCACTTGGATTTTCGCTCTATTATGATCTTTACGCATCTCGTCCACCTGAAATTTCAGAGCCAGTCTTGGTTGAGCCAGTGGGAGATAAATTTATATTTGATGTTGATATGCTAAAAGATAATGAACTTCACAGATTTGCCTATATAACAGATGAGGGCAAGCAGATAAGGTTTTTCTTACTAAACCGCTTTAGCGACCGTGTATCGCCTGTTATCGTCTTTGATTCTTGTATGATATGTGGCGATATGGGCTATATAAAGAGAGGCAATGACCTTATTTGCATCTCTTGTAATGTTAGAATTTTCTTGCCATCAGTTGGCAAAGAAGGTGGTTGCAATCCGATACCAATGCCATTTATCTTCGATGGCAAAAATATCATAGTTGATTATAAAACTATTACAGATGGAGCAAATTTCTTTAGTAAGGTTGTCGAAAAAATGGTGCTTGACCCAGTTAGTCGCAAAAAGGTGAGCAACCTTGAGTCAAGATCATATTTATACTATGGACGCACATATTTCTTTGAAAATAACGAAACTCAGGCGAAATTTGAAGCAAATCCAGAAAAATATGTAGAAACAAATGGAACGTTAAAATGAAAAATATGCAACTAAGAATGATAAAAAGCTCAATCACGGGCTCAAAGGTGCAAAAGACGATGGCCTTTATCACCATACTACTAGCTGCTCTTTTGATAGCTTGCATGCTAAACATTACGCTAAAAATCGGCGATCAAGTAGCAACCGAGCTTAGAGGATATGGCTCAAATATCGTCGTTTTGCCACGAGGTGAGAGCTTAAGCATTGAGATCGAGGGTAAAAATTTCACCCCACTAAAATCACAAAATTTACTCCCAGAGGCTGATATATACAAGATAAAAGAGATCTTTTGGAGAAATAATATCGTTGCTTTTGCGCCGTTTTTAGAGGCAAAAGTTAAAGATGAAAAAGGAATTGAATTTGCCTTTGAAGGAACCTATTTTGATAAAAATATCGGACTAAAAGATGAGCCAGAATTTAGCACAGGCGTTAAGAGCTTGTATGGATTTTGGGGCGTTGAGGGCGCTTGGCCAAAAGATGAAAGTATGGATGAAATTTTAGTTGGCGAAGAACTTTCTAAGGCTAAAAATTTAAAAGTTGGCGACAAGCTTAGCCTTACTGGCAAAAACGGCACAAAAGAGGTTAAAATAGTTGGAATTTTAAAAGGAGCTAGTGACGAGACGCATAAGCTAGTTGGCTCACTTAAACTTGCTGGCGATCTCTCAGGACACGCTGGATCATATACAAAAGCTGAAGTCTCAGCCATGACGATCCCAGAAAATGACCTATCGCTAAAAGCAAGAAGAAATTTAGACAATCTTGATAGCGCAGAGTACGATAAATGGTACTGCTCAGCCTATGCAGGATCAATCGCATTTCAGATAGAAGAAAATTTACCAAACGTTAGCGCAAAGGCAAGCCTTCAAGTAAGTGATGCGGAGAGTAATATCGTAAAGAAAATCCAAAGCCTAATGGGCATCGTTAGCATCATCGCTCTTGTGGTTTCAGCCATCGGCATAACATCGCTAATGACAAGTGAAATTTACCGCCGTAAAAAAGAGATCGGCCTTTTAAAAGCCATAGGTGCTAGTAACTTTGAAATTTACGCCCTTTTTGCTAGCGAGAGCCTTGTGGTAGCCTTTTTTGCAGGTATCACGGGAGCATTTTTAGGATACGCACTAAGCTACGTGATGTCTTACATCATCTTCTCTCACGGCATAGGCATAGCGTGGATCGTGCTACCTATAAGCGTGGCATTTGCCTTGCTTATCTCAGTCGTTGGCTCGCTAATGCCAATGAGAAACGTCATAAATTTACTACCTGCGGAGGTGCTATATGACCGCAAATAGCAAATTCTTTTACAATACAATTTATAAAAGTTTAAAAAATGGCTCATCAAGAGTCATGGTCATCGTGATCTCTATCTTGCTTGGAGCATGCGTGTGTGCTGCATTTGTTAATGTCTATCTTGACATTGACTCTAAAGTCTCACGTGAGCTAAAAACTTATGGCGCAAATATGATCTTTGCTCCAAAAGATATGGCGACAAGTGATGATATGAGTGAAAAAACTTACAATGAAATGATCGCCAAAGTACCAAAAGATAAGCTTCTTGGTGAGAGCGGTTATCTCTTTGCTCAGGCAAATATCGGTCCAACAAATGCTATCGTCATGGGAACAAAATTTAGCAATCTAAAAAAAGTTAAACCATTTTTAGATGTTAGAGATGGAACGATGATAAATGTTGATTTTGACGATAAAAATGTGCTAATAGGCGTCGATCTAGCTCGTCAGGCTGGCTTTAAAGCAGGCGATGATATAGAAATTCGTGCCATTGGCTCAAATGAGAGTATAAATGTAAAGATAAAAGGCGTAGTCGCAAGTGGCGACAAAGAGGATGCGCTTTTGATCACATCACTATCTTTGGCTCAAAAAATTTCAAATAAAGCTGGCAAAATAAACTATGCTGAAGCTGTTGTGCTTGGTAACTTTGATGAGATAACATCGCTCGCAAAGACTATAAGCAATGAAGAAATAGCTGCAAAACCAGTGGCAAAGGTCTCAAAGTCTGAGGGCTATATCTTGGAGAAAATAAAGCTATTAATGGCACTTGTTAGCCTTGTTATTTTGCTCATTACATCAATGTGCGTAAATACAACGCTTAGTGCTATCTTGCTCTCTCGCTCAAAGGAGATCGCACTTCTTAGAGCCATAGGTGCAAGCAAAAAGGATGTACTAAAGCTATTTGGCTTTGAGACATTTGTGACAGCGCTCATCTCAGCATTAGTTGGTGCATTTTTAGGATATTTACTAGCTCAAATTTTAGGTTATGCGATATTTGATTCTAGTATTGATTTTAGAATTTTAAGCATCCCAGTAGCTGTGATAATATCGCTTTTATTTGCAGCGATCGCAGCATTTTATCCGATCAAACGGGCACTTAATAATAAAATGGCAGATACATTAAGAGGAGAATGATATGCAAAATGCACTAGAATTAAAAAATATTTGTAAAATTTTTGGCGATGTTAAAGCACTTGATGATATAAATTTTGAGGTTAAAAAAGGTGAGTGGGTCAGCGTCATGGGGCCAAGTGGTAGTGGTAAGAGTACGCTTGTAAATATCCTTTCTCTAATGGATACTCCAAGTAGTGGTACTTATATGCTCGGTGGCGATGATGCGAGCAATCTAAATGCTGATGATACACTTAAATTTAGACGCGAGAAGATCGGTCTTATTTTTCAGCAGTTTCACTTAGTGCCATATCTTAGCGCACTTGAAAATGTGATGATCGCTCAGTACTATCACAGCTCAGTTGATGAAGAGGACGCTAAAAAGGCACTTGAGGCAGTTGGTCTTTCTCACAGGCTAACACACAGACCAAGTCAGCTAAGTGGTGGTGAGCAACAACGCCTTTGTATCGCACGCTCGCTCATAAACGATCCTGAAATTTTAATAGCAGATGAGCCAACTGGTAACCTTGATGAAGCAAATGAAAGAGTTATACTTGATCTATTTTGCAAGCTAAGAAAAGATGGCAAGACGATACTTCTAGTAACTCACAACCCTGATCTTGGCGAGTATGGCGATAAGATCGTATATCTAAGACACGGTAAGCTAGAGAAAATTCGCACTATTGAAAACCCAAAGGTGCCAAATGAGATATAAAATTTTATTTTTATGTCTAGTCTCAGCCCTAGTTATGGGCTGCGTCAAGCAGTATGAGAAGCATCACATCACTCTAAATGACTCAAGCGGCATTGATACGCAGTTTTTTCCAACAGAAAAGCGCCTAAAGATAGGCGATAAACCATATATGCTATTTTTCTTTGGCACTGACTGCGGAGTATGCAAGGCCGCTATACCTGATCTAAATACGCTTGAAAAAGAGTATGGTAAAGAGGTCCAATTCATTGGTGTTTTAGGACCTAGTAAAGGCTTTGATAAAGATATTGAGCTTTTAAAAGAGCACAACATCACCTTTAAAACGACGAGCGACAAGGTTTCAGTCGATTACTTTAGCAAGGCAGTTGGCGGCGTCATGGGCGTGCCAGTTATCTATTTTTTTGATAAAGATGGTAAGATGCGATCAAAATTTATCGGTCTTACACCAAAAAGTGTACTTGAAAGTGCTATAAGAACGCTCTTGTAGGAGTGAATATGAAAAATTTCTTTTTATTTGTCTTAGTGGTTTTTTTTGTTGGATGTGCTAACAGCACTCCAAATATCTCGGTCAAAACGAGCGAGCCTATTTTTTTTACGCTTAATGAATCAAATAAAAGTGTTTATGTAAATTTTAAAAATAGTGCGACTGGACAAGATGTAAATGCTGAAATTTTAAACGAGTTTGCAAAGGCTGGCTTTAGAAACGAACCAAATATCAAAAATGCCGACTTCATCATCCTTGGCGATGTGCAAAGCTTTTCTAGGATAATAAAAAGAGATCCTAGATTTTCGATGGGCATGGGATATGGCTTTGGCAGACCAAGCTTTGGCTTTGGCTACTCGATGTTTTTCCCATTTGGCTATTACGATGATGATGACTTTAGCACGAATAGCTATACTTATCACATGCAAGTAAGCGTGCTAGTGCGTCCAAAAAATGGTGGCGAAAAGGCGACAAATATCTCGCTCATGCAAGCTGGCAATGTCTATTCGCCAAGCTACATCTGGCCATTTTTCAAAGAGCGCCTAGCAAAACAGATCGTTAGCTTTTTTTATAACGTCTCACAAAGGTAGAGAAATTTAGCAAACTTTAAAAGGAGTTAAGATGCTAGTTGATGGAAGCTACGAAATTTTATCTTGTGATGATGTGGAGCTTGGCATAAAAAGAAGCTCTGCTTGATCTTTTTATGCCTGTTATGACGATGTAAAGGAGGCAAAAGCTCTTTTAGTCATCATTCCTGGACTTGGAGCAGACTCTGACTTTGGATATAGAACTCATCTCATGCGAACCATGGCAGAGAACTATGATGTGGCGTGTATCGGTGTGGATTATCACTGCATAGGCAACCGCCCACAGCTTGGGGCGAAATTTGGACTTGATGATATAGACCGCGAAATCTTAACAAGAGAGCTGTCAAGCATAGGTATAAATTTACCAATCGATCTAAAAACTATTGACTGCCATGAGAAGGTTGATTTGCTACTTAAATTTCTCAGCAAAGAGATTACTATTAGAAAAGAGAGCGGTCTTTTGCCGGCTGATTTTAGACTAAATGCTAGCATTACGATGGTACCAACAAAAAATGAATACCAAAATTTTGGCGTTATGCAAGCATTAGATGTGCTAAACGCCGTTCTTTATACAAAAAAATATATAAATAATGCCAAATTTGAACATCTGCCAGTGATAATGGTAGGCAGCTCACATGGTGGATATCTGGCACATATGTGCGCTAAGATCGCTCCATGGCTAGTTGATGCGGTGATAGATAATAGCTCATATGCTATATTTTTGTGGCGGCTTATCGGTTTTGGTAAAGAGATCGATTTTACTAACTATTTTTGTTTTGGCACTGGCACTTTGTATCAAAATTTATATCTTTATTTTTTTGATAAGACATACTGGACACTTAATGAAAAATCACCATATTATTTTATTGACGCAAGAGAAGAGATAAGAAACATCCTAAATTTAGATCATTTAACTGTTCAAAGTAGCTATAAAAAGCCAATTTACGTGAGCTATCACTGTATAAACGATAAAGAAACAGCCCCCGCAAAGGATAAAACTGAGCTTTACGAGGCTCTTAAGAAGCTAAAATTTGACGCAACTTTGCATATGATAAAAGATGGGAGCGAGGTTGATTGTAAATTTATAAAGTCTCTAACTCACGGCATGGGGATGTCTTATAAACTACTTTTGCAAAGAGAGCTTCCTGGCGTTATGAAGAAAATTTTGTCTAAAAAGGATAAAAAGATGGGATCGATGAAAAATGTATAGAGTATAAGTGTGGTGATTTGCTTTATAAATTTAGTGAAGTATCAGATCAGATAAGGCTTGAAGTTACTAATATTTAAATTTAGAGCCGTTTTATCTAAAGCTAGGCTTTTAAAGACCTAGCTTTAAATTTTTAGTTGTCTATCATAAAATCATAAAATTCGTTGTTGTATTCTACGTTTCCAACTTTGCTGTATTGTATAAGAGCTGCTTTTATGTTATCGATTTGCTGATACATAAAGCCAAGGGCGGCTCTGTTTTCAACAGCACTTGGATCATTTAGCTTTGTAAGCTCCAAAAGTGCGATAGCATTTGTTATTTTATTCGCTCCAGTGGCTGCTACACTCGCTAAAAAGAGCGTCCCAGCATCATTTATCTTAAACTCGTCTATGACCTCATTATAAAGCTTATAGCTCTCATCAAAGTCATTTGTAAAGATATCCACGTAGGCTAGAGTTTGGATCAAATTTATATTTTTTGGCGCGCTCTTTAGCTCGGCTCTTAGCTTATCGCGCTCCCTTGTTAGCAGGCCTGAGATCTGAAGCAGCTTGATGTATTGCTTTTTGATGATGTCAGCGCCGTGGTAGAAGGCATTTGAGTCGAGATTTTTATCGATGAAGTAAATTTGTATCGCTTTTGCATACTCTTTGACGTTTTGATCTTTGTTTTTAGAGATGAAATTTAAGATATTTGCGATGATGTCGTTTGGCAAGATTTTCATAAGCTCATCAGCCTTTTTTGACATTAGCTCATCGTTGTTTGAGATTTTAGCGATGATGATATCAAAGGCTAAATTTAGCGTCGTAGGCTCTTTTGGCTCTTCAAGCCACCTTATCATCGCACTTTGGTTGCCGCTTATTAGGCTTAGAAGCGAGGCATATAAATTTACAGGCTTTAGGCTCTTGTCGTTTTCTAAATTTTCGCCGATCTCTTCAACTAGTTTTGGATTTAAATTTCTATTTATATCCATGCAGATCGCGCCAAAGATGCCAGAGAGGTGGTTATTTACATCCTGATGGTAGCTTGCTATAAAGTGCTTTGCAGCAAGGCTAAAATTCCCAAGCTGAGCGTAGCTTAGAGCTAGGTTATACTGCAAGATCGAGTGGTTTGGATAGGCCTTAGCAAGCTCTTCAAAGTCCTTGTTTGCCTCTTTTAAGCGGTAGTTAAGTGCCTTTGCGATGGCTTCGCTAAGTTTTGCATTTACTTTTGAAGCAGCTGCACTTTGGCTAAGATAGTCATTTGCTGCTGAAGTATCGTCTAAAAAGACGCTAACGCCGCCTTTTCTTATCTGCTCGATACTCTGTTTTGCATCAAAGACCTTGTAGGGTGCGAAGTAAAAAAGCGTCTCATAGCGCCTTGTTCTATCAAAAAACATATCGTCGCTAAAGTGTGCTTGAGCTAGGCTGACATCAAAAAGATCAGGCTTTAGTATCGTTTTTATCTTGTAAATTTTGCTTGGCAAAGAAGCATTGTAGTCGTAAACATCTTTTATAAATGCTGCTGCATCGCCATAGTCAGAAGTTTTTAGATCAATTAGCGCCTCAGTCATCTTGATAAGATCGATATTTGGCGTGTTTTTAGAAGCTTTTGTTAGATAATCCCTTGCCTTGTCGTATTTGCCAAGTCTTGCATAGAGCTGTGCTAGCGTGAAGTCGGCCTTAAACGCCTTTTGCCCTTCAAGCTTAGCTATTGCTCTCTCATCATCTCCAAGAAGTGATAAAATTTTTGCACTTAAATATGCATATTCATTTTTATAATCTGCGGTATTTGGATGAGAAAGTGCTTGAAGCGCCTCGTAATAGTTGCCTTTATAATAATTTATAAGTGCATAGTAATAGCTATAAAGTGGCGAGTTGTTTTCATACTGCAAAAATGAGTCAGCAAGTCCTATATAGTAGTTAAAATTTTTAGTGTTATTTAGCTCGAGTGAGCAAACAGCAGCGTTTATGGCACTAACTGCTGTGTTTTCTCTATCAGTTATAGCTTTATTAAAAGATACGATCGCCTCATCACATCTTTCTTGTTTCATCTGCGAAACACCGAGGTTGTAGTTTGAAAGTGACTGGTTATAAACAGCTATGTTTTCATAAATTTTTAACGCTTCAAATTTATTGCCACGCTCGTAGAGCTGATTGGCTTTATTTATCATTTCATCGATCTTTGAAGCGCCAAAATTTTGCGTTTGGTAGTTGTTTTCTATATTTTTTACGATACTTGCAGTATCTATGTTCTCTTTTTTGTCTTTCTTTAGCAAGATAACTAGCAAAACCACTATCAAGATAATAAGCACTAGAGCGACCACGCCTGCTATTATAAAGAGCTTTTTATTGCTCTTTTTTACAGGGATTGGCTCTGGGATGCTTTCATCTTGTAGCACACCCTCATTTGCGATACTCTCAAGCGAGACGATCTCTTCAGGTGCTTCGGCTTTTGCCTCTTCAGGCGCTTCTTGCTCTGCTTGCTCGCCAGGTGGTTTTAAAACTACAACCTCTTCTTCAGCCACTACATATACCTTTTAAGAACTTCTGGAATTTCGATAGTACCATCTGCCTTTTGGTAGTTTTCCATGATGGCAATAAGAGTCCTACCCACAGCTAGACTTGAGCCATTTAGTGTATTTACAAGCATATTTTTCTTGCCATCTTTAAAACGGATTTTTGCACGCCTTGCTTGAAAATCACGAGTATTGGAAATAGAGCTAATCTCTCTATATTTACCTTGACCAGGTAGCCAAACCTCAAGGTCTATCGTCTTTGCCGCGCTAAAACCAAGATCGCCACTGCAAAGAAGCATATGACGGTGAGGAAGTCCAAGGCTAGTTAGTAGATCGCTTGCGCACGATACCATCTCATTTAGCACGTCTTCGCTTTGATCAGGCTTTGTGATGCTTACCAGCTCAACCTTTTCAAACTGGTGCTGGCGGATCATTCCCCTCGTGTCACGTCCTGCTGAGCCTGCCTCTTGGCGGAAGCATGCTGAGTAGCAAGTCATCTTTATAGGCAGCTGCTCGGCTTCAATGATCGTGTCATTGTATAAATTTGTCACAGGCACTTCGCTGGTTGGGATGAGATAAAGGTCCTCGTCGCGCACTTTGTAAAGGTCCTCTTCAAATTTAGGCAGCTGGCCAGTACCAAAAAGCGTGTTTGAGCTTACTAGATAAGGGACATTTACAAGCTCAAAGCCACGTGAGCTGTTAAAGTCGATCATGTAATTAACAAGCGCTCTACTAAGCCTTGCTCCCATGCCGCGAAGCACGGTAAAGCGAGATCCTGAGAGCTTTGCACCTCTTTCAAAGTCAAGCCAGCCAAGGCTCTCGCCTAGCTCCCAGTGCTCTTTTGGTGTAAAGCTAAATTTAGTCGGCTCAAGTACCGTTTTAATGCAGACATTATCGTCCTCGTCCTTGCCAAATGGCACGTCATCGTCGGTGATATTTGGCACGCTAAACGAAATTTGCTCAAGCTTTTCTTCATATTGTTTAACGATCTCATCAGCGTCAGCAAGCGCAGCTTTGTTTAAATTTAGCTCATTTTTTAGCTCACTCACGTCTTCACCAGCTCTTGCTTTTATACCAAGCTCTTTGCTCTTTGCGTTTTGGATCGCTTGGAAATTTTCAAGTGCTTTGCGCTTTTGTTTTAGTTCATTAAAAGTTTGTAAAAGCTCGTCAAGTAGTCCAGCTTTTACATTTTTGCCCTCAAGCTTTTTTACAAATTCATCGTAATTTGTCTCGAGTAGTTTTAAATTTATCATCCTATATCCTTAAACCATAAACATAACTTTTGCAAAAAGTACGATAAAAACTGCCGCTGTTAGCGCAAATGGATGTATGTTGCCAAGTGGGCTAGGGCGTTTAAATATAAATTTGCAGCTCAAATTTGTTATAACTGCAGCTACGATTAGCATCGCTAAGAAAAATTTGATCATAAAAATGATTTGTAAATTTGTCTCAAAGTAGCCTCCAGCCTTTGATCCGACCCAGTTACTCATCATCATGCCTCCAGTTAATACCAAAAGCAAGATACAAAGTGGCATTATCTTAATAGCAACTGAACCGATAGCTTGTTTTGCCTTTTGAGCAAGCTCAGGTGGCATTTTTTTACAAGCTGCCTTAAAAATGATTACATCAAAAAAGAGGTAACCAACAAAGATGATTGCACAAAAAAGATGAACTATCTGTGCGTATGGATATAAATTTTGCATATTTTTCCTTTATTAATAAATTCCGACTGCTTCACGAACTTTTTTTATTGTTGTTTGAGCAACATTACTTGCCTTTTTGGCTCCTATTTCTAAAATTCCAGACACTTCGTCAGGATTATTTTGATAATGCTCAAATTTCTCTCTCGCATCTTTAAAATAGTCCCAAATAAGCTCATTTAGATAAGCTTTAAAGTGCCCATGACCCTCGCCACCACGCTCATATCTAGCTTGAAGCTCTTTTTGCTCACTCTCGTCTAAGAAAAGTTTGGCGATATTATAGACGTTGCAGTTTTGCCACTGTTTTGGCTCTTCAAGCGGTGTGCCGTCTGTCACGATGCTAGAAATTTGCTTTTTAAGCGTTTTAGCGTCAGCAAAGATATCGATTGTATTGCCATAGCTTTTGCTCATCTTTTCGCCGTTTGTGCCAGGCACGGTGGCGACATTTTCATCGATCTTCGCCTCAGGCAATGTAAAAATTTCTCCATGTTCGTTGTTAAATTTTATCGCGATATCACGTGCGATCTCTACGTGCTGGATCTGATCCTTGCCTACGGGTACGACCTGCGCATTATAAAGCAAAATGTCAGCTGCCATCAAAACTGGATAGCTAAAGAGTCCGTGGTGCGAACTAAGACCCTTTGCGACCTTGTCTTTATAACTATGTGCGCGCTCAAGAAGCCCCATAGGCGTATGCTGGCTTAGCACCCAGTAAAGCTCAAGCACGTCTTTAACGTCACTTTGCACCCAAAATATGCTTTTATTTGGATCGATCCCAAGTGCCAAAAACGCACACGCAGCCTCAAAAGTATTTTGCTTTAGGGCTTTGGCCTCGCTAAGGCTCGTCATCGCGTGGTAGTTTGCTATAAACATAAACATCTCATTTTGCTCTTGCATATCAACCATCTGCTTTATCGAGGCAAAGTAGTTGCCAAGGTGTAATTTGCCGGAGGGTTGGAGGCCGGTTAATACTCTCATCTTATCCTTTCAAATTTTGGCTTTTTCTCGTGAGCGCTTTTGATAGAGATTTGAAATTTTAAGCTTTTGGCAGACTATGTGTCTAGCCTCGGCTTAAAATTTCTACACAACTATCAAAATCATCTCGCGATACTTCGCCAAAAATACTTTTTAAATTTTAACGTTACATTAGAGTTTTTGTATCTAATCTAATCTTAAAATTTAGCTTAGCAGGTTAAATGTCTAGTTTTGATTAAAATTTTGACAGCGCAATATTTAAATTTTTCTCAAACACTTCGCTAAAATTTCTAACTACAAAACGTTAAATTTAGCTCAAACATTTCAAATTTTAACATCACGCCAGATAGCCATCTAGCCTGATCTTGAAATTTATCGTTGCAAGCAGTATTTCGCACCACTTTACAACTAAATCTTTAAAAGCATCCTTATCTCTTTTACGATTTGCTTTGGAGTTTTACCCTCGACTTCGACGATGTAATCAGCCTTTTTCTCATAAAGCTCCTCTCGCTCCAGATGTAACGCCTCGGCTCTTTTTAGATCACTTAAAAGTGGACGTTTGGCAAGTTTTTTCTCGCTATTTTTACTATTTTTTAGTCTTTGCATGATCGCATCAAAACTAGCTTTTAGATAGATCACGGTGCCAATTTTCTTTAAATTTTTAACCTTCGCAAAGCCTCCGCCGGTTGAGATGATTGCATTTTTGACATTTGTTGCTAGAAATTTAGCCAGATCCTTTTCAAGCTGCCTAAAATGCTCCTCTCCGTACTCTTCAAAGATAGCTTTTATCTTCATATTTTGTGAGCTCTCCAGTAAGTCGTCGCAGTCAAGGTTCATCGTCCTTAAAGTCTTGCTAAGCGCCCTTGCGGTCGTGCCTTTGCCAACGCCCATAAATCCTATCAAAACGATATTATTGTTCTTTGTTTTCATCGCTCTCTCCACGTTTTTTAGGGATTAGCACGATAGGTACGCCAGTTAGATTAAAGCTCTCTCTAAGTTTGTTTGTTAGGTAGCGTTTGTAGCTAAAGTGCAAGCATTTTGGGCGGTTCATTATGAGCGCTATCATGATCGGCGCTGTCTTAAACTGTACTGCGTAGTAAATTTTCACAACTCTGCCTTTATCTCGTGGCAGAGGGTGTGCCTTGGTCGCTTCACCGATCACTTCATTTAGCTTTGAAGTTTGGATTTTTTGAGTGTAGTTTTTATAAATTTCAACTATGAGCGGGTAAATTTTATGCACTCTTTTGCCGCCAAGTGCCGAAACACTGATGATCGGCGCGTATGCTAGAAATTTAAATCTATCCTTTATCTCTTTACAGAGTTCGTCAAATTCTTCGCTACTTTTATCCCATTTGTTTAGCACGATGATGACGCCGAGCTCAAATTTTGAAGCGATGCCAGCGATACGCTCGTCAAGCTCAGTTAATGGCTCAGAGCTATCAAGCACAAGTAGCGCTACGTCCGTCTCTTCTAAAATTTTCTCAGTTCTATTTAACGCGTATCTCTCGATGCCCTCGATCTTGCCACGCTTTCTAATACCAGCAGTATCGACAAACTCAAAAACTCTGCCATCATGCTCGTAAATTTCATTAACTGGATCTATCGTAGTGCCTGCCACGTCGCTAACGACGGCGCGACTCTCTTTTACAAGCGCGTTTAGAAGTGAGCTTTTGCCGACATTTACGCGGCCTATGATGCCAACTCTTATGTTTTTGCTCTCATAGTCTATCTCGTCGCTTAGCTCGCCCTCGTCGTTGTAGTTTTCTAAAAAATCATCAAAATCTTCGCTCGTATCGGCCTTTATCTGCACTTTGTTTTCTAAGTGCTTTGCTAGCCACATACTTAGCTCATCAATACCGGTGTTGTGGCTTACGGAAATTCCAAAGGAATTTTTCGCACCAAAGCTTATAAATTCCCATTCCCTTTGCTCATCTTTTTTGCTGTCGATTTTGTTGATGACTAGAGCGATTGGTAAATTTAGCTTGCTAAGCTCGTAAAAAATGGCTCTATCATCGTCATCTGGCATCATCTTACCATCGACCATGTATAAGATGACGTCTGAATATCTAGCCTCTGCCAAGGTCTTCGCTTTTACGTTTTTAAAAAGCTCGCTGCTATCATCAAGGCCACCACTATCGATTAAAATGCACTCTTTGCCCTCAACCTCGATCTTAGCTTTGTTCGTATCTCTTGTCGTGCCACTAACATCGCTTGTTATAGCGATACGACGACCAGCTAAGCGGTTAAAAAGTGAGCTTTTGCCGACATTTGGCTTGCCTACTAATATTACTTTTTGCAAATTTTGTCCTTTTCGTGATGGTTGATTATACAAATTTTTGACTTATATAAAGTATAAAAATTTGCTTAAAAGCGCCAAAATAAAAGAAAAAATCAACCAAAATTTAAGCCACTTTTCATTAAAATGGCTACTTTAAATTTAAAGGTCTTGTGATGTTAAAAAGGTTTTATATTTCGCATCTTGGTATTTTTTATATGCTTTTTGCTTGCTTTATGTTTGCCGTTACTGGCGCATTTGCAAAGTATCTTAGCAAAGATATGCCATCTATCGAAGTTGTATTTTTTAGAAATTTAATAGGCCTTTTTATCGTCATTTATGCCATTTATAGATTTCCATTTAAGCAAGCTGGTGGACACTTTTTTTTGCTAATGTTTCGTGGCTTTGTCGGTACAGTGGCACTTTTTGCCTTTTTTTATAATGTCGCTCATGTAAATTTGGCCACAGCCTTTACATTTCAAAAGACAAATCCAATCTTTACGGCTATCCTTGCAGCCTTTATTTTCAAAGAGCGTCTAAGCTCACTTGGCTGGTTTGCTGTATTTTTGGGATTTGGTGGAATTTTGCTTGTTATCCAGCCAAATTTAGGCATAAGCAAGACTGATATTATCGGTGTTTGGAGCGGCCTTGGTGCGGCGATCGCATACACAAGTGTAAAGGAGCTAAACAAGAGTTACGGCACGAATGTTATCGTGCTAAGTTTTATGCTTTGGGGCTCGTTTTTGCCACTTATTTGCATGGGTTTGGCAGAATTTTTCACCTACGAGCCACTTGATTTTTTGTTTTCAAAATTTAGCATGCCAAGCTGGTATAACGTTGTTTTTATCTTGCTAATGGGGCTTAGTGGATATTTTTTTCAGTCGTACATGACAAAGGCATTTGCGGTTGGTAAAAAGGCTGGAGTGATCGCCGCGGTTAGCTACGCAGACGTTATTTTCACGCTTATAATTGGCTATTTTATGGGTGATGTATTGCCAAATCAAACGGCACTTTTAGGCATCTTACTAGTAATAGTGAGCGGAATTTTAGTTGTGAAAGAAAAATAAAGGAGAAAAAATGATACTAATAGCAGGGCCTTGCGTCATAGAAAGCGAGCAGCTCGTTTTTGACGTGGCAAAAAGGCTAGTTAAATTTAACGAAGATAAGCGGATAGATTTTTATTTCAAATCAAGCTTTGACAAGGCAAATCGCACGAGTATAAGCTCGTTTCGCGGGCCCGGACTTGAAAAAGGGTGCGAAATTTTAGCCAAGGTAAAAAAGGAATTCGGTTTTAAAATTTTAACCGATATCCACGAGAGCTACCAGGCTGGGCCTGTTGGCGAAGTGGCCGACGTGCTGCAAATTCCGGCGTTTTTGTGCCGCCAAACCGATCTGCTAGTGGCCGCGGCTAAGACAAAAGCGGTGGTAAATATCAAAAAAGGGCAGTTTTTAGCCGCCTCTGCGATGAAGCACTCGGTAAAAAAAGTGCTAGAAACAAGGGGCATTAGCAGCGATGGATACGAGGTCGCTAAACAAAACGGCGTGTGGCTAACTGAGCGAGGCAGCACCTTTGGTTACGGAAACTTAGTCGTAGATATGCGAAATTTGGTGCTAATGCGCGAATTTGCGCCCGTGATTTTCGACGCGACGCACAGCGTGCAGATGCCAAGCGCTCTTGGCGAAAAAAGCGGCGGAGACGCGAGATTCGTGCCGTATCTAGCACGAGCTGCGGCGGCTGCGGGCGTGGACGGATTTTTTTACGAGACGCACGTAAATCCTTGCGAGGCGCTTTGCGACGGACCGAATATGCTAAAATTGGACGAACTAGACGCGAATATCGCTCAAATTTTTAAGATAAAGCAGGCTCTTGGCGATGCAAACTAAGGGCTTTTTGTGGGTGCTAGACGGCGCGGTCGCCGAGTGCGGCTGGGCGTACGGGCTAAAACACGCCCAAGATGCCGTAGGATTCGCGATTACTACCGCGTTAGTCTGCGTTAGCTTTGTGTCATTTATAAAGGCTTTAAAATATATCCCCGTTAGCGTCGCATATACCGTATTCGTAGGACTTGGAGCATTTTTTATCGTGATTGCCGAAAGCGTTAGCGAATACGGCTCAAGCGGCCAGACGCCAGATGCTTTGCGGCTATTTTTCATAGCGACGCTGATCGCTGGCGTACTGGGGCTAAAAAGGCTGAAATCTTGATGCACGTTTTAGCTCTTTTGGCGGCCGGGTGTTGCGAGGTTTTGGGCGTGTTTTTTCTAACGAAATTTCAAAAAAGCGTCGGCGTGAAAAAGGCGGCAAATTTTTTGATTTTAACCGCAAATTTCGCCCTTTCGCTCTGGCTTTTGAGCTACGCGATGCAGGCGATGGCGATGTCTGTGGCGTACGCGATTTGGACGGGTATCGGAGCGGTCGGAGCCGTGGGCGTCGGAGTGATTTTTAACGGCGAAAAAATGAGCGCGCAAAAGGCGTTTTATCTATCGCTAATAACGCTAAGCGCGGTAATGTTAAAGATAATTTAAAGGAGAAACCATGAAAATAATCGAAGGAAATTTGGCTTTAAAAGGCGGCGAAAAGGTCGCCATAGTGGGCGCTAGATTTAATCATATCATCACCGATAGGCTGGTGGAGGGCGCGAGGGATGCGTTTTTACGTCACGGCGGCGACGAGGCGAATTTGAGCCTCATTTTGGTGCCGGGCGCATTTGAGATACCGATGGCGCTTGAAAAGGCGCTAGCTAGCGGTAAATTTGACGCGGTTTGCTGCGTGGGAGCGGTGATCCGCGGCTCTACGCCTCACTTTGACTACGTGAGCGCCGAGACCACCAAGGGCATCGCAAACGTCACGCTAAAATACGGCAAACCGGTGACCTTTGGCGTGCTAACGGTCGATAGCATCGAGCAAGCCATCGAGAGAGCGGGCTCAAAAGCCGGAAACAAGGGCTTTGAAGCGATGACGAGCGTGATAGAGATGCTAAACTTATATAAAAATTTGGAGGCGTGAAATGGCGACTCGTCATCAGGTTAGGCAGGCCGTCGTTTCGCTGCTCTACTCAAATGAGATAAATCCGGTAACCACTGCATTTGAAGAGGAATTTCTAGAAGAGAAAAAGATAAGAAATGAGCGCAAACATGAGGCGCAGCAGACTTTTAAAGAGGTGCTCGCAAATAAAGAAAAACTAGATGAAATTTTAAGGCCATATCTTAAAGACGGCGATTTTAGCAAAGTTGGCGTAACCGAACTAGCAATCCTTAGACTTGGACTTTATGAGATGAAATTTAGCCAAACAGATAAAGCAGTCATCATAAACGAAGCGATCGAGCTTGCGAAAGAACTTGGAAGCGATCAGGCACCAAAATTTATAAACGGTGTACTTGATAGGCTAAAGGCAGATCTGTGAGGCTCTGTGTCGCACTTGATATGGCTAGTCGCGAAGAGAATTTAGCCCTTGCTCGCGAGCTAAAAGGGCTTGATCTTTGGCTAAAAGTGGGGCTTAGAAGCTATCTTAGGGATGGGGCAAAATTTATAGAAGAGTTAAAAGAACTTGGAAATTTTAAAATTTTCCTCGATCTAAAGCTCTATGATATCCCAAATACGATGGCGGATGCGGCCGAAGTCGTCTCAAAAATCGGCGTAGATATGATAAATGTGCATGCTAGCGCTGGTGAACGCGCGATGAATACAGTTATGGATAGGCTAGTTGGTCTTGGAAGCCGTCCTTTGGTGCTCGCAGTATCGGCACTTACTAGCTTTAGTGAGAGCGAGTTTGACGCTGTTTATAACGATACGATCGCAAGAGCTGTTAGAAAATTTAGCCAGATGAGTTTTGAAGCAGGACTTGATGGAATGGTCTGTTCTGTTTTTGAAAGTAAGCTCATCAAAGATGTAACAAATGAGAAATTTATCACCCTTTGCCCTGGTGTTAGGCCTTTTGGCGAGAGCGCTGGAGATCAAAAAAGAGTAGCAAACTTAGTGAGTGCAAAGCAAGAAGATAGCGACTTTATCGTTGTTGGTAGGCCGATTTACGAAAATGCAAATCCAAGAGAAATTTGTGAACGAATTTTGGAGCAAATTTAAAATTTGAACTTGTGTGAAGTGGTTTTTAACTAAGCTTTTTTACAAAATGTTGCGTGAAGATGACATCAAAGCGAAGTGAGGAGCTAAATTTGAGTGATTTTAAGAAAATCCTCTTGTTGGCTGAGCGGCTAAAGCGTATCTACTAGCACTTGGTTAAGGATATCGCTTTACTAAATGGCGCGGATCATAGCAAGATGTTCGAGTGCACAAAGGCGTTTGGTCGCGGTAGCGATAGGCGTTTTTATATGTTTTATCGTATGATTTGCTACTACGCCAATACGCCGCACCCAGACAA
Source organism: Campylobacter concisus (assembly GCF_002092855.1). Taxonomy (NCBI): domain Bacteria; kingdom Pseudomonadati; phylum Campylobacterota; class Epsilonproteobacteria; order Campylobacterales; family Campylobacteraceae; genus Campylobacter; species Campylobacter concisus. Next base: position 694,130 of record NZ_LVLC01000001.1, on the reverse strand, counting down.
AGCCAAGCTAAAATGGTGGCTTTTGAAGGACTAAATTTATAAATTTTTGTTTTAGATTTTCTATCTGAGGTCTGCAATTGTGAAATGTAAATTTAAGCAAGATATCAGCGGCCTTCAATTATAATGCGATTTCTTTTTTATGGACAGATGGGTGAGTGGCTGAAACCACACCCCTGCTAAGGGTGCAGCTCTTAATCGGGGCTCGAGGGTTCAAATCCCTCTCTGTCCGCCACTGCTTATAAACAATCATAAATTTTTATTATCATTTCACATTATTTTTTGAATATCTTTAATATAAAATTAAATTATTTCTGCGTTAGAAAATTGCTTACCTAGTAAAAACTTAACTATAAGTTTGTAGATTTTAGACTGATGATTTATTTGAAATTTATAAGTAAAATTTTGTGGCGATCACATATTTTTTGAAAAATTATGATTTTTTTGGTTATATTGTTGTTTCAAACTAATTAAAAATATCTTAAATTAAGTTTTTATTATAAAAAGCATTATATTTTGCTTGATTAATTATATCGATAATCAAAAAACTATTTTTTTGATAAAAGCTCAGAATTCGCTTTTTACAAACTATTGACATTTGGAATTTATATATTTATTTAATATATTTTTTTCTTAAAAGATAAAATTTCTCATATAAAGTTATATCTTATAAAGATAGTATATAATCACGCAAAAATTTAAATAATACAAAAAGTAATAAGGAGTATTCTTGGCTAAAGAAGCTGGAGTAGTAAAATTTATTAGTGGCAAGGCGGTCGCTATCGATCAAAACGGAAATGAGAGAGAGCTAAAAGTAGGTGACATCCTTTATATGGGAGAGAGCATCAAGACAAGCGATGCAGCCGATAAAATAACAATTGTTTCAAATAATGGAAAAGAGATTACGATTGTAGGCAATGATACGCTTGCGTTAAATCAAAGCACCATAGGTGCGGAAGGTTTGGCAGATATTAGTGATTTGCAAAATGCTATTTTAAATGGTGGAGATCTAACAAAACTTGAAGAGACCGCAGCTGGTGGAAACACTGCTGCTGGTGGTGGAGATGGTGTTAGCTTGGGTGATGCTAAATTTGCTGAGGGTGGTCACTACTCAAACATTAATGCAACATATAGAAATTTAAGTGATACAAACAGAGCTTTTGCATCATACGATAGCCCAATAAGCGGATACAATGGTGGAGATGATACTATAATCCCAAGCAATCCTCTTGTAACTTTTATAAGCGATCTTAATAACGATGGTACTTTAAGCAGGGTTGAGCATGCACGTGATACAAATTTAAATACATCAAAAGTTCTTATTACAATTCCAAATGATGGCACAGTAAGGGCCGGAGATATACTAAATATCACTATAACTAAGCCAGATGGTAATACTGAAAATAAAACAATTCCTATCACTCCAACTATCATAAGCAATGGTTATCAGTTTGATGCTCCAATACAGACTGGTAAAATTTCAAAAGTTGATGCAACTATTACAAATTTTCAAGGAAATGTTAGTGGCAGAAGTGAAGATAGCGTAACTTCAAGTGGCTTTAGTGCTCCAGAGGTTAAATTTACAGAGGATAACGGTCCTGATAATAATCTATTAACATATACTGAAAATGCTAAAGATGGCAAATTAAATGAAACTCCAGTCCTTATAACTGTAAAAGATGTGATTGTCGGAGATGTGCTTCACATGACTTTAACAAAGCCTGATGGTACAACCGAGGTTAAAAGTGTACCTATAGATCAAAACATAATAGATAATGGATATAAGATAGATAATATGCCAGTTGAGCACGGTAAGCCTTCAAAAGTAGAAGCTTACGTAGCAGATAGCACAAATACGATGAGAAGTGCAGCTGCAAGCGACTCTACTACTCTTGATGTAAAACCGACTTTGAAATTTACTGAAGATACAGACGATAATATCTATCTATATGATAATGAAAATAAGCAAGATAACGACTTTAGAAGTACGACAGTAGAAATAACTTTACCAAAAGATGTAGTTATTGGCGATAAAATCGTTATAACTTATACTGATCCACTAACTAAGCAAGATACAACAAAAGAAATTTCTCTTACACAAGAGATGATTGATAATCAAAAAGTAAATACATCTCTTCCGATATTTCCAGATGTAAGAACATCAGCTAGTGTTCATGTGGTAGATAAAAACAATGTTCGAAAAAGTGAAGAGTCAGATCAAGATAGTGTAATGCCTATTGGCAGAAATTTAGAAATGACATTACCAGAAGAAAAGACTCTTCATGAAATTTCAAGACAAGAAAGTACTGATGATAATGAAGTAAATAAAACCACAGCAAGGATTACTCTGCCAAATAAAATTGATAATGGCGATAAGCTTACGCTAACTATTACTGGACCTGATCCTGATGATCCTGTAAATAATCCTTCTAAAACTTATACAAGAGAATTTACTATACATATGGATAGTAAAGGTGCTGTGACTAGTGTAACAGAAAACGGAACTTCTAATGTTTTAACACCGATAAAATCAGATTACAATAAATATACCATTGATGTTTCTGGTATACAGCTAAAGCATAAAGAAGATACGACTATTAAGGCTAAAATAACACATTCCAATTCTGACAGGCATACATCTATAAATGAGCCAGAAGTATCGGCCAGTTTAGAATATGTAAAAAAACCAGAAGTTATATTTGACGAAGCTAATGGTGCTAAGAGCATGAGTAGAGAGCAAGCTATGAGTGATCATGATCTTAATAGCACAACAGTCACTATAAAGCTTCCTAAAAATGCAGTAAGTGGAGATAAACTAACTGTAACTATAAAAGAGCCAAATGAAGCTACTGCTAGAGAAATAAAATATACTATTGGAAAAGATAATAATGGTAAGTTTTATGTAGAAGATAGTGGCGGCAAAAAAATAGATACAGAAACAGATGGTAGAAGCTTTAAAATTTCTGGCATTAAAACAGCGACTGGTCTAGAAACTAAAGTAACAGCTGAGATAAAAGATAAAGATGATATTCAGCATACAGAAGATACAAGCACGGTTACTATCTCAAATATAAACGATATGGCAGTATATTTCAAAGAGGATGCTGACCGTAACGTATCTTTAATGAGAGCAGAGAGCAAGGACTCAGATGGTGACCTACATAAAACGACAGTAGTAGTAAAAGTGCCAAATAACGTTATAACTGGTGATATGGTAACTGTAAAAATAGATAACGGCACTTCACCTAAAACTTATAAGGTTACAGGTAGAGACCCAAGCGGTAAAATCATGCTAGAAGATACTTCTACTCATACTTCTATAACTGCAAGTGATAAAAATGAGATAGAAATTCCTGGCGTAGAGATCATTGCTGGTAAGACCATCAATGTAACTACTGAGACCACCGATGCAAGTGGCGGCAAGAAAGCCGAAGCTCAAAATCATAATACTCTTGAAAAGCTTCATGAAGATATGGAGATAACTTTTGAAAAAGATACCGATAATGATGGCATTTTGGGTAGTGCAGAGGCAACTGGAGCGACTACTATAGCAACTATCAAGCTTCCTTCAAATTTTGTTTTAGGTGATAAATTAATAGTAGAGTCACATAACGAAGACACACCAAATAATAAAACAACTAAGACATACGAGATAGTAAAAGATAATAACGGCAAATTAATAGCCAAAAATGGTAGTGAAGAGCTTGATATTACAGATGATGCTGATAGCAATAAAGTGGTCAAATATACACTTGGTTTAACAGAAGATCATAAGACTATCATTAATGCCAAGGTTACTGATAATACCAGTGCTGATAAGGTTGAGACAAATAGCGATATTACGCTTGATGCTCAAGGTAGCGGTTCTGGAACAGGCTTTAGGCTATTTATTGATGAGGATAAAGATAGAAACGGAGTTCTAAGTAGAGATGAAGCTATGAAGGATGGAAATTTAAATACCACTTCGGCAACACTTCAAATCCCAACCACTGTAAATAGCGGTGATATTATAAAAGTTAAGGTGAATGGTGGAGCAGAACAAGAATATACTGTTGTTTCAAATGTCAGCAATCGTATTACTCTAAAATTTCCAGATAGTCACACTGAATTACTTCCAACAGATAATAAGCTAAAAATTTCTGATGTTCATATAGATAAAGATCATCCAGCAGTGGTTGAAGCTACTATAAAAGGAGTAACAAAAATAGCTAAAGCTACATTGGAGTCAGTAGATACTAAAAATTTAAAGATTGAATTTGTTGAAGATAATGCAAGTAGAGACAATGTAATAGACAGAGATGAAGCTATTTTGGACAATGATATAAAAAAGACAATTATAAGCGTTCAGGTGCCACATAATGTCACAAATGGCGATAAGATAGCAGTAACTATAAAAGAGCCTCAAACTAATGGTACAACAGGGTCTAGAACCATAACTTATACGGTTTCAAAAACTGCTAATGGTAAAATTTCATTAACAGATGATAGTGATACTACTCATACTCCACATGAACTAGAAAATAACACTATAAAAATTCCTGGCGTTGCTATGCTTCCAGGTCGCGAAACTAGTGCAGTAGCTACTATAACAAATGGTGCTGAGACTACAACTAGCAGCGAAGCAAAAGCTAAACTTGCACCTTTAAGTGAAGCGGGATTAAGTGTAAGCATAGTTGCTGATAAAAATGATAATGGCATTATCTCAAGAGATGAGTCAGGTAGTAAAATTTCAAAGGTTCATGTTTCTATCCCAGGAAGTGTTGTAGCTGGTGATAAGATAGATGTCAAGATAACAAATCCTGATGGATCTACTGCGACTAATCATTACGAAGTTATGAAAAAAGATGTAAATGGAAAAATTACACTAAAAAATTTAGATGATGGTTCTCAACAAACGCTTGATAGAGATAAGCCACTTGATCTCAATGCTACTATCGCAGTTGATAAAGAAACAAAAGCTGAAGTTACTCTAACTGACACATTTGGTGAGAGCAAAACAGTAAGCGATACGGCACATGCTGAAATCGATGCTATAAGAGGCATCATGTTTAATAAAGATATAAAAACCTCAGAAAGTGGCGAAAAGTCTACTACAGTTAAAGCTTATCTTAATGAAGATGCTAGAGAAGGGGATACGGTAGAGTTTAAATACACTGATCCAGACAACCACCATGCACTAACCAAGACTGCAACACATACTTTATCAGCTGCAGATATAACAAAAGGCACATTTGATCAAGAGCTTGATATCAATGCAAGATCAGCCTATGAACTAAATGTTAAAGCCTCACTTAAAACTTCAGATGGCCTAGAGTCTAAATCTTATGAGCCTTATAAACCACTTCATATAGGCGTTGAAAACTATACGGTTAAATATGATGCAACAAAAGATATGAAAGGTGGTGAAGGCAATGATACTTTGGTGTTTGATAAGCAAATAGTTGATCTTAGAGGCATTGCTAATCTTAATTCAAAAGTGGAAAGCTTTGAAAATCTTGAGCTTAAAGGAGAAACAAAGATCAAATTTAATGCACAAAATATCCTTGATATCACTGATAATCATGACACGGTGCTTAAGATAAAAGGTGGTGATGTTGATGCTAATGGCAATAAAATCACAAAAGTTGATCTAGATCACAAATGGGATCGTGACTCTAACTACGACGCTAGTGGCTTTAAGGGCTACTCAAGTAAAGATCAAGTAGATGGACATACTATCCATATACAAATAGAAGACAAGATCCAAACCGATCTTTAATCCCCAAAATGAGTGCGTAAATTCGCACTCATTCCAAACTCAAACTCACATTATTTTTTAAGTCTTGTTTTACTAATATTTGCTCCTTAAAGGAGAAAATATGAAAAATTTAATAGCCGTTATTATAGTTATCGCTGCACTTGCTTTTGGTGCTTTTAAGTATATAAATTCATTTGTTGCACTTGATGAAAATGTAAATGCAAAGTGGTCACAGGTGTTAAATCAATATAAAAGAAGAGCCGAGCTTGTGCCAAATTTAGTTGAAACTGTAAAAGGCTACGCAGCTCATGAGCAAAAAATTTTTGAAGATGTGGCAAATGCTAGAAGCAAGAGCATGCAAGTAAGCGTTGATGCAAGTGGTCTTAGTGATGAAGCTAAGATGAAAGAATTTATGACAGCACAAAGCTCATTTGGCTTGGCGCTTGGCAGGCTTATGGCAGTTAGTGAGAACTACCCAGAGCTAAAAGCAAATCAAAATTTCTTATCTCTTCAGAGTCAGCTTGAAGGTACGCAAAACCGCATAAGCGTAGCAATGCATGATTATATCGAAGCTGTAAAAGAGTATAACGTAGCCCTTAGAAGCTTTCCAAATAAATTTATAGCAAGTGCTTTTTATCCTGAGCTAAAGCCAAAACAAAATCTTGAAATAAGTAACGAAGAGAAGATAAATCCAAAAGTTTCATTTGAGAAATGATGAAGAAAATTTTTGCTCTTTTATTTTTTACATTTTGCTTTTGTTTTGCCATAAATTTTAATGAGCAGATAAATGATGAGGCTCAAATTTTCTCTAAAAATGAGAAGGCTGAGCTTTTAAACTTAGTGCAAAATTACGAGCAAAATAGTACGACGCAAATTGCTATCGTGACGCTTAAATCACTAGAAAATAAAAGCATAGAAGATATCTCTCTTGAGATAGCTAGAGGCTACAAGCTTGGACAAAAACAAAGCAGCAACGGAGTGCTTTTAATAATCGCTCCAAACGAGAGAAAAATACGTATAGAAGTTGGTTATGGGCTTGAAGGCGTACTAACCGACGCTATATCAAGCCAGATCATAAATGATGTGATAGTGCCTAAATTTAAGCAAGGCGATATGGGCGGTGGCGTGATAGAGGGCATAAGAGCCATCATAAAGGTAGCTAGTGGCGAAGAATTTGAAAGCGTGAGTGAAGATGAAGAGATACCTTTTGGAATAGTTGCCTTTTTTGCTGGCATGATCTCGTGTTTTATCTCTGGCTTTTTAGGTAAATTTTTTATGCGAGTTGGCTTTAGTGCGTGTTTTGCAGGGCTGATATCTACGGTATTTGAGCAATTTTTTGGCGTGCAAAATTACTTCATTGTCTTTGCCATTGTGTTTGTAATATTTTTTATTATTTTAAAAAATGCCTTTAAAAAAAATACTCAAAGCAAAAATACATATAGTGGCTTCAGACGAGATAGATCAGACTCAAATGGTAGTGGCAGTGGCCATTCAAGCAGTTCAAGAGGTGGTGGCTTTAGTGGCGGCGGAGGCGGTTTTGGCGGAGGTGGGGCAAGTGGCAGTTGGTAAATTCTTATCAAAGATTAGTTTGAAAAACTCAAATCCTTTAAAATATAAAAAACTTAGGAGCAAAGATGCTAGCTGGCGAGCTACTTAAAAGCCATTTTGCTAAATTTGATCTAGTGGCAGTGCTTAGTAAATTTTTAGAGCAAAGTCATTTTGATAAAGAAAAATTTGGCCTACTTAAACAAAATAACTTTAAAATTCTAGATAAAAATATAAAGCAAGAGATAGTTGGGACTGCTGGTTTTAAAGAGTTTTTTGATGAGAAATTTAGGGGCTTTTTATGCGAGCTTATGCAAAGTAGAGTTTTAATTGTTTCTGGCAAAGAGTATAAATTTAGCGAGCTTGAAATTTATACTTGTTTTGACGCAAATACTTATAAACGGCAGTGTGAGGCAGGAGAGATTTACTTTCATAACTTTGGTTTTGACATATCTTTTAAAAGTGATCTATCACTTTATGGTGGCGTTTTAGTAAGAAGCCTAAAGCCCTTAAACGGGCAAAATTTTATCTTTGGGCCAAGAAAATGTGCCTTGCATATCTTAAATAGCAAAATGAGCAATTTAAACTTTGATCTAAAAGAGGCTGATTTTAGAAAAGATGGGATTACTTTTACGCCACGTATTAGATCATTTGGCGATGAAAACCAGCAAAAAAATGATTGTCTTAGAGCATTTACTGCCGAGTTTGAAAAAGCATTAGAGTTTGATGAAAATTATAAAAAGAGATTAAATGCCTATAAAAAGGGGTGAAATTCATCTTTCTATCAGCTTTTGCGGTGAGAAATTTAGCCCAAAAATGCTAGATAAAAAAGATCGTAGAAAGCTTAAAAAATACCCAAATTTAATAAAACAAAACTCATTTAAAATATCTCGCTACTTAAAATTTAAAGCAAAGATGCGAGGCAAAATCTGTCTTTCTCATAAAGAAAATATCGCAGTTTTAGTCATTTCAAAAGAAAAGATCGGAGTCGATGTAGAAGAGCTAAAGCAGAGAAATTTTGACGCTATAGCTAGCTTTTGCTTTACAAAAGAAGAGAGCAAAATTTTGGCAAATGCAAGAGATAAAACGCAAAAATTTTATGAAATTTATACTGCAAAAGAGGCAATTTTAAAGCTTAAAAATTTATCGTTTAGCGATCTTGGTACTACCAACTACGATGAAATGGCAAAAAGATACTTAATTATTAATAATTCATTTATTATTTGCCTTGCATTTAAGCAATGCAAAGATATAATTATTAAACTTTTGTAATTTTTAACATTAAAAGGTAAAGATTGCTTATAAAAAAAATAGTCATAATCCTTGCTATTTCGCTTTTTGCTCTTGGATGTGCAAAGAAATTTGATACGCCACAGATGGTAGATTTTGACTTGAAAACATTTAAGGTAAGCTCATCAAAAGGTCTACTTTTGCTTTACGTGCAAAATAGCAAGAATGAGTATAAATTTAGCCTTGTAAATGCACTTGGCGCGCCAGAAGCTAGGCGACTTTTAAAAGATGGCAGCTTTAAAAATTTAGGTTTTTTGCCGCCAAATAGTGCCTATAATGAACTTTTTATAAAAGTACTAGAGATGATAAAAGATGAAAAAAGCGAGCAAAAATTTATGATAGATGATCAATATTATGAGGTAGAAAGTGTTGATCTACGTTAGCAAACCAGCCATTATCAGTGCCGCAGGGAGCAGCTGTGATGAGAATTTAAGCTCGCTTTTAAGCGGAAAGAGGTTTCTGAGCCTTAGCAGTGAGTTTCATCCTGAGAATAAATTTTTAGTTGCGAAATTTGATAAAGCACTGCCAGAGTTTGCCAAGAAGACAAAAGAACACTTTAAAACAAGAACCAATGCCTTGCTTTTAAACACGCTTCTTGAGCTTGATGATGAGATCAAGAGGGCTATCAAAAAATTTGGCAAAAGCCGTGTAGGTGTTATTTTAGGCACTACAACGAGTGGAATTGAAGAAAATTTTTGGACTTTTAAAGAGTATATAAAAACTGAAATTTTTGATAAAAGCAAGTTTGGTATAGATAGAAACTGTCTTGCAAATGTGACCGAATTTGTGACCGAATTTTATGGATTAGAAGGTCCAAGTTTTTGTGTTTCAACTGCCTGTACTTCTGGTGTTAAGGCGATTATTGAGGCACAAAGACTAATAAAAAGCGATATTTGCGATGCGGTTATATGCGGCGGCGTCGATAGTTTAAACACATTAACCATAAATGGCTTTAACTCACTTAGCATTTTAAGTCAAAAACCAAGCCAGCCATTTTCTAAAAACAGAGAGGGCATAAACATAGGCGAGGGGGCTGGGCTGTTTTTGCTTAGCCGTGATCAAATTTCAGACGTTATCGTCGCTGGTTCAGCCTCAAACTGCGACGCTTTTCATATGACTCAACCTGATTTTAGTGCCAAAATGGCAATTTGTTGTATAGAAGAAGCTTTAAAAAAAGCTGACATGAGAGGCGTAGACTATGTAAATTTGCATGGTACCGGCACGCAAGCAAATGACAAAATGGAGGTAAAAGCTGTAAATTTAACGCTTGGCTTTGCATATGCTAGCTCGTTAAAGCCACAGATCGGACACACGCTAGGAGCTGCTGGAGCAATAGAAAGCGCCATTTGCTCCATGCTTTGCATGGAGGAAAATAGCACCTTGCCACCACACGTTTATGACGGAGCATATGACGAGAGTTTGGAAGCTATAAATTTAGTAAAAAGCGGCACGAAATTTGACGTAAAAACGGCGATGTCGCTATCTTTTGCCTTTGGCGGAGATAACGCCGCGATAATTTTTAAAAGAGTGAGATGATGATAAGTGATTATTTGCCGCACAGTAGCGCCATAACTCTGATCGATGAAATTTTAGAATTTACCCCTTGCGAGAGCATAAAAGTAAGAAGTGTGATAAATGAGCAAACTCCATTTTTGGAAGATGGGAAATTTTACATGCAAAAAGCGATTGAGATGATGGCTCAAAGCCTTGGTGTTTATGACTCAAAGATGCGTGAGTTAAGGGGCGAAAAGGCGATATTTGGCTTTTTGCTTGGCAGTAGGAAATTTGAAATTTTTAGGCCGTATTTTAAAGTAGGTGATGAGATAGTGATCGTCTCAAAGTGCTCGATCCAAGATGAGAGTGGATTTGGCGTTTATGACAGCGAGCTTTTTGTAAATGGAGAGCTTGGCGCAAGGACGGTTTTAAACGTGATGAGCCCTGATGAAGAATTTGTAAAAAAGGCACTTAGTGAGTAAGAGAGTATTGATAACTGGATCAAGTAGAGGCATAGGAGCTAGCATAGCTAGGCACCTTGCTAACAAGTACGAAGTGGTGCTTCACGCAAGAAGTAAGAGCGATGAGCTTTTAAAGATGGCTAGTGAACTTGGGGCTAAATTTTTGACATTTGACGTGGCTGATACTGCTGCTGCTAAAGAGGCCATAGAGGCTGACATGGAGGCAAATGGCGTTTATTACGGTGTTATTTTAAACGCTGGCATAACAAGAGATAACACCTTTGTGGGGCTGAGTGACGAAGAGTGGTTTGACGTGATAGATGTAAATTTAAATGGCTTTTACAACGTGCTAAGACCAGCGCTAATGCCCATGATAAGGGCTAGAAAGCCAGCTAGAATAGTAACACTAAGCTCTGTTTCGGGGGTTATCGGCAATAGAGGTCAGGTGAACTACTCAGCTAGCAAGGCAGGCATCATAGGAGCTAGCAAAGCCCTTGCAGTAGAGCTTGCAAGTAGAGGCATAACAGTAAACTGCGTAGCGCCCGGGCTTATAAAGACAGATATGAGCGAGGAAATTTTAAATAGCGACTTTTTAGATGAGGTGCTAAAGGCCATACCTGCAAAAAGAGCTGGCGAGGCTAGCGAGGTGGCAGGGCTGGTTAAATTTCTACTAAGCGACGAGGCTAGCTACATCACAAGGCAGGTGATCGGCGTAAATGGAGGACTTTGCTAATGCGTGTATTTGTCACAGGCATCGGCACAGTCAGTGCTTTTGGCAACAGCTGGGAGGAGATGAGAGCTAAATTTCTTGAGGGTAAAAATGCCGTGAAATATATGAGCGAGTGGGATGGTTGTAAGGACCTAAACACGCGCCTAGCAGCACCTATCATAGACTACAAACACCCACAGGAGTGGGACAGAAAACAGCTAAGAAGCCTTGGCAAGGTCTCGTGTTATAGCGTACATGCGGCCGGACTTGCTTTAAAAGACGCTGGTTTGCTAAATGGAGAAGAGTTGCAAGCTGCAAATTTAGATCCAAGCGTGCAAGATGGCAGGATGGGCGTAGCAAGTGGCTCAAGCACTGGTAGCACGGACTCTATCCTTGATATGGCAAAGCTCGTTTTGGACATGGATAGCGATTTTAACGCAAATACCTACATAAAAATGATGCCTCACACCACAGCGGCAAATATCGCACTATTTTACTCGCTAAAAGGGCGTATCATTCCTACATCTTCTGCATGTACGAGTGGCTCGCATGCTATCGGCTATGCGTATGAGAGCATAAAAAATGGCAGCATAGATATGATGCTAGCAGGCGGTGCTGAGGAGCTTTGCGTGAGCGAGGCCTACGTCTTTGACAAACTCTACGCTACAAGTGTGAAAAACAGCACACCAAATTTGACCCCAACGCCGTTTGAAAAAGATAGAGATGGCTTGGTGCTTGGCGAGGGAGCTGGATTTTTAGTGCTTGAAAGTGAAGAGAGCGCTTTAAAAAGAGGGGCTAAAATTTATGCTGAGGTTGTTGGTTTTGGTTCAACATGTGATGGCACGCACATCACTAGGCCACAAAGTGCGACAATGAAAGCAGCAATGAGTCTAGCGCTTCGTGACGCAAATTTAGAGCCAAAAAGCATAGGATATGTAAATGCCCATGCGACTGCGACAAAACACGGCGATATAGCTGAAAGCATCGCTACAAATGAGATTTTTGGAGAGGATATCGCCATTAGCTCGCTTAAAAGTTATCTTGGTCACACGCTTGGAGCTTGCGGCGGACTGGAGGCGATAGCAACTATCATGATGATGAGAGAAGAGCTATTTTTCCCAACTATAAATTTAAACGTGATCGATCCTGAGTGTGCAAAGCTAAACTACTTAAAGGAGCCAACACCGATAAAGACGGACTTTGTGATGAGTAATAACTTTGCATTTGGTGGTGTAAATACATCTTTGATATTCAAAAGAGTTAATAACAAATTTTAAAAAGGATAAACATGAAAAAATTAGTTTCATTAGTTGCCATTTTGGCATTTGCTACAAGTCTTAATGCAAGAGATGATGTGAAATATCACTCACTTGATTTCCTAAATGGCCCAAAAGCTAAAAATTTCTTACTTCCAAATGTAAGTATCAGCTTTGGCACAGGCTATAGCGGTCAGGTAATTGTAAAAGACCTGACATCAAATAAAAAGACAAATGGTTTTAATAAAAGTGATGAAGAGGCATGCCAAATCGCACTTCTTTCGGCCTTAAAGACTTTCCAAGAAAGAGCATTAAAAGAAGGCGGCACTAAGGTTGTAAATTTAACTGGCTACTACAAAAAACAGCCATTTAACTCAAAAACTCAGTTTCAGTGCGGAAGCGGTGCTTTGATGTCTGGTGTTACTCTAAAAGGTGATATCGCGAAATAATGAAATTTCAAGTTGATTTTTTTGACGCGATAGCTTATGGCGATGTCGGCGAGGATCTGGCTAGATACAAAAAAGAATTTGATCTAGCAAAAATTCCACCAATTCAAAGAAGAAGGCTAAGTAGTGCTGCAAAGTGCGCTTTTAGCCTACTTAGTGGCTTTGATAAGCTTGATATGCCAGTTATTTTTAGCTCGTATGAAGGAGAGATAAATCGCTGCTTTGAGCTAGAGACTACACTGGCAAAAGCTGAGCCAGTTTCGCCTACTTCGTTTTCACTTTCTGTGCATAACGCTATCTCGTCGCTTCTTAGTATAGAAGCTAAAAATCACAATGAAATTCTTGCCATTTCATCATTTAGCCCAGTCGAAGATGCGCTGCAAGCGGCATTTTTAAGACTAAATGACGGATATGAAAAGGTGCTAATACTTGCCTATCACGAGTCGATAAAGCAGAGTTATTTTGATGAGAAAAAGCCGTCATTTATGCTCGCTCTTGTTGTCTCAAAGGCAAAAAATGAGAGGATTTTAACTCTAAAAAGAGCCAAAAAAGAAAAAGAAATTTGCGGGAATTTATTAAAAAGCTTTATTGTAAATTTTGATCCAAAAATATCTAAAAGCTGGCAAAGTTGTAGTTATCCTTCATCTTGGGATTTTAGCTATGAGCCTTAAAATTTTAAGAACTGGATCTTTCTTTTTCTTTTTTGCGATCATTTGCATAAGCGGAGATTTGCTACTTGTGCCAGTAGTACTTTTGGGGCTAAATAAATTTAAATTTGTACAAAATTTATGCCGTGATCTAGTTAGAATTTCTTGGGGATTTTTTATAAAAGTTGCTAAAAATTGTGGGCGTTTGGACTATAAATTTGAGCTTAGCGAGCTAAATGGCGGATCAAATTTGGTCATAGCAAATCACCCTTCGCTTCTTGATGTGGTCTTTTTGGTTTCAAAATTTAAAAGGATAAACTGTATCGTAAAGGGCGAGCTTGGCAAAAATATATTTTTATTTGCAGCTATTAGGGCTTGCAACTACATACCAAACACAAATAACGAGGAATTTTTACAAAAAAGCGTAGAGGTTTTAAAAGGTGGTGAAAATTTATTGATTTTCCCAGAGGGCACACGTACGAAAGATGAAATTATTTTTCATAAGGCAGCAGCTTACATAGGTGTAAAAGGCGCTAAAAATATTGTTTGCATCGGTATCAATATGCACCCAAGAAGCCTTAGAAAAAATGAACCATGGTACAAAATATCAGATGAAAAGATAAAATATCATTTTAAAGAGATAAAAATTTTTGATGTTGATATGTTTTTAAAGGATAGGCCAAGCCCCGTGAGGGCCAGGGCAATGCATGATGAGATAAGTAAAATTTATAAGGAGGAATTTGGTGAAAGAGCTAGTTAATGAGATAAAAGAGTTGATCATCACAAGCTTAAATTTAGAGGATATGAAGCCAAGCGATATTGATGAGAATGCGCCACTTTTTAATGATGGTCTTGGACTTGATAGCGTTGATGCCTTAGAGCTTGGGCTTGCGGTGCAGAAAAAATATGGCCTCGTGCTTGACTCAAAGAGCTCAAATCTAAAAGAGATATTTTTTAGTGTATCTTCTCTTGCAAAATACATTTACGAAAATAGGAAATAACTATGAGTGAAAAAGAAATTTTTGAAATTTTAAAGAAAGCCTTGATCGATCTTTTTGAGATAGATGAGAGCAAGATAAAGCCAGAAACTAGGATATATGAGGATTTGCAGATCGATAGCATCGACGCTATTGATATGATTGATTACATCAAACGTCAAACCGGACATAGGCTGATGCCAGAGGATTTTAAAAACGTAAAAACGCTTGATGATATTGTAAAAGCCGTAGCAAAGAAATTTGAAGCATAAAATAGTAAACCTAGCACTAGTTTTAGTAAGCATTGCTTATCCTTTAGTGCTATTTTTTTGGCAAGAAAACGCCACTTTGATATTTGGTGTTTTGTGTGTGCTTTGGGGGCTTAGAGCCTATTTTGAAAGTGGTAAGAAAAGACAGGTTTGCTTAGCGGCTGGGATATTTTTTGCCATTTGCGCTATTTTTAGAAGCGTAAATCTAGCACTTTTATATCCAAGTATCGTAAGCCTTGGCTTTTTGGCGATCTTTTTTTACAGCTTAAAGGGCGAGGCTGTTATAACAAAAATCGCTAGATTAAAAGAGAAAAATATAGATGAAAAGGTCGTTAGCTACACAAGAGGGCTAACAAAAATTTGGTGCTTATTTTTTGTATTTAATGCGGTTTTAGTATTTGTTTTATCGTGCTTTGAAAATAAATTTTATTGGAGCATTTACTGCTCCTTTATCTCTTATATTTTGATGGGATTTTTGTTTTTTGGAGAAATTTTATATCGTAAAGTTTTTATTTTAAAGAGGAAAAATGGAGTTTGAAAATAGTCTAAAAGAGTTTAAATTTGTTGATATTGATAAAAATTTATACTCACAAGTTGGTATTTTTGGGGCAAATTTAAAAGAGTATAGTGTGAGTGAGATAGAGATCTATCTAAGTGAAACTTTTGACTTTTGTGTAGCCTTTTTTGGATCACTTGCGATCGGCGTGAAGCCTATTTTGCTTGCAAAGCCTATTTTTAGTAGTGATAAATTTAATATCAATGATGAAAATTTCAAGAATTTTTTGACTCCAGCTAGAAATATGGAGCCAAAATTTAATCTAAATTCTACTTTTTTTCTTCAAACTTCAGGCTCGACTGGAAATAGCAAAAATATCCCAAAAAGACTTGGTGCGATGATAGAAGAAGGGCTATTTTTAAAAGAAGAACTTGGAGTTAATGAAAGCGATACATTTTTTTCAAGCGTTTCACATCAGCATATGTTTGGCCTTACTTTTAAGGTATTTTTGCCCATCATCTCTGGTGCAAAGGTTGTTAGTAGGGAGCTAAATTACCCAGAGGCGATCTTTGAGCTAGAGCTTGAAAATTTAAGTTTCATAACAAGCCCAGTTTTGCTTCAAACGCTAATTTCTAGCCCAAGAGCAGCTGAAATTTTAGGGCTAAAAAACATCATCTGTGCCGGCTCAGCCCTAAAGAGCGAGCTAAGAGCTAGCATAGCAAAACTAAGCAGTGCGTGCATCATCGACATCTATGGCAGTACCGAAACTGGTGTAGTGGCTAGAAATTTAGGTGATGAACTTTTGCTTTTTAGCAAGGTAAAGGCAGATCTTAGCGAGGACGAGGCATTAAACGTGAGTTCGCCATGGTGTGAGTTTTTCCAAACTAGCGACTGGGCACAGATAAATGGCAACAGACTCACGCTAAAGGGCAGGATCGATAGGATAGTCAAGCTAAATGACAAAAGGGTCAATCTAATAAGCATCGAAAATAAGATGCTTGAAAGTGGCCTTTTAAAAGATTGCTACTGTGATACGCATCCAAAATTTAAGCGCCTAGCCGCACTTTTAGAGCTTAGCGAAGAGGGTGTGAAGCTCTTTAGAGATAGCGGCAAAAAGGGCGTTGTAGCAAGGCTAAATGAGCTTTTAAGGCCTGAGTTTAAAAATAGTGTTAGGTATTTTAAAATCGTTAGCTCACTTTGTAAAAACGCACAAGGTAAATTTATAAAAGCAAATTTTAAAGAGCTTTTAGAAAAGATTGGGGAGCCTAGTTGGGATAAAAGTAGTGAAAATGGCATCTACAAATTTAAAACAAAGCTTAGCCCAGCACTTGGTATTTTTACCGAGCATTTTCCAAATTTACCGTTGCTACCTGGCTTTGTGCAGCTTGATTTTGTATTTAAATTTGCAAGAGAGCTTGGCGCAGAAATAGGCGATCAGTGCGTGGTAGAGAATCTGAAATTTTTAAAATTTGTAAGGCCAAATGACGAGCTTCGCATAGAAATTTCGCAAAAAGATGAGAAGGTTTATTTTGAGATATTTTGTAACGGTGCTAGAAGTGCTGCTGGTAGGATAAAGCTGGGCTTATGAAGACGCTCTTTCTCATACCATTTTACAACCATCCAGAGAAGATCAAAGCCCTTTGTGAGGCGCTTGCTAGCTATGATCTACCTATTTTAATAGTTGATGATGGCTCAAATGAGACTTCAAAAAAAGCTTTGCAAAATTTGAGCGAATTTGGTGTAGAAATTTTTACAAGAGCACAAAACGGCGGTAAGGGAGCTGCACTAAAAGATGGCTTTAGGCACGCTGTGCAAAATGGCTACACGCATGCATTTCAGATCGACGCTGACTTTCAGCACGACATAAGCGAAGTGACTGAGTTTTTAGAGCTTAGCAGAAAGTATCCATACGATATGATAATGGCTGATCCTATCTATGGCGAGGATGCGCCAAAGTCTAGATTTTATGGTAGAAAGATCACAAATTTTTGGGTTAAGGTAAACACCCTAAGCACCAACATAAAAGATGCGATGTGCGGCTTTAGAATTTATCCGCTAAAAGAGCTTGAGAGCGCGACCTTTCAAAGTAGCTCAAATAGGATGGAATTTGACATGGAGATCCTAGTAAATGCTGTGAGAGCAGGCATTAGACTAAAGTGGATACCATTAAAGGTAAGATATGAAAAAGGTGGAATTTCTCACTTTAAAATGCTAGAAGATAACGTATTAATAAGCCTTATGCATGCAAAATATTTTTTTAGTTTGGTTCCATTTTTGCTAGGTAAAGCCTTTAAAGGGCAAAAATACGTATGGTGGCAAAAAGGCGAAAGATCAAATGAATTTTTCTTAAGGGTGAGTTTATTTTTAACCAAGAATTTGCCTATTTTTCTTATAAAGCCTATCGTTATGATCGTCGTTTGTTTTTATTATATTTTTTCAAAAATAGAGAGAAAAAATATAAGAGAATTTTTACAAAATGTAGAGAAATTTAGTGGTAAAAAGCCGACTACTGGTGTTTTTAGAAATTTTTATGAATTTGGTATTGCTATTTGCGATAAATTTCGTATTTGGCAAAATGGTGTGCTCGAAAATGAACTAGATATTGACGAACTTATGTGGATAAAAGAAGAGTTTGAGGCATCAAAGCGTGGCAGGATTTTGCTAACAAGCCATCTAGGAAATGTAGAAATTTGCAAGACACTTTCGCTTAGATCGCCAAGTTTTCGTATGATCATCTTGGTTTATAGTAAGGGAAATGAAAATTTTTATAAAATTTTAGAGCAGATAAGTAAGGGGCAGATCAAACTAATAAGCGTAGAAAATCTCGATGCAGCAGCTATGCTTGATCTAAAAGAGGCGGTAGAAGGTGGCGTAAATATCGGCATAATGGGCGATAGAACTCCGGTAAATGGCGATAAATTTGTTGAGGTTAGCTTTCTTGGCAAGATGGCTAAATTTAACTATGGCCCATACTTACTAGCTGGCATTTTGGGTGTAAAAATGAGCACGCTTTGGTGCGTAAAAAATGGCGATAAATTCAGTATCGAGCTAAGTGACATCGCAGATGAGATAAAACTAGGTCGCGACCGCAAGGCAAGCGTCATGCCATACGTGCAAAGCTATGTAAGACAGCTTGAGGATCACGCTTGCAAGAACCCATCGCAGTGGTTTAACTTTTTTGACTTTTGGAGATAAATTTGAAAATTTCACACGTTAGCACATTTAAAGTGGCGTTTTTTGATGTTGATAGCATGGAAGTGATGTGGCATGGTAACTATGTCAAGTACCTAGAAATGGCGCGCTGCGAGCTACTTGACAAGCTAGGGTACAACTACATTGCTATGAAAAAAGATGGTTACGCCTTTCCTATCGTAAAGCTTGACGTAAAATACGTGCGCCCAGCCTTTTTTAACGACTTCATAAAGGTCACAACGACGCTTAGCGAGTGCGAAACATTTTTAAAATTTCACTATCTTATAGAAAATGAAAAGGGCGAAAAGCTAAGTGAGGCAAATACCGCGCAAGCTGTCATCGATATGAAGAGCTTACAAACTTGCTTTGAGATGCCTGAATCCTTAAAAAAAGCGATTGAAGCTTACACGAAAAAGGAAAATTTATGAAAAAAATAACTCTTTTTTTAGCCATTTTTATATCTTGCTTTGGCTATGAGCTAAGCGAGCTTAAAAATATAGTAAAAACAGATGGTGTAGGCGGAAATTTCACGCAGACAAAGAGCCTGGCTGGCTTTAACAAAAGCATAAAAAGCACAGGTGAGTTTAGGCTAGAAAAGGACGGTCTTTACTGGGATACGCTAGAGCCCGTCGTCTCAAAGGTTTTTATAAACAAAGATGGTATTTTTAAAAACGAAAATGGCAAGCTTGAAAAGACAACTGCAAATTTTGACGAAAAGCTATTCCTTGCTATCATCAGCCTAGATGAGAGCGAGCTTAGAAAAGAATTTGACATAAAAACAAGCGGCAGCCTAAAAGAGTGGGAAATAGAGCTAAGCCCTAAAAATTTACTCTTTAAACAAATTTTTAAAAGCATAAAGATAAGTGGCGACGATGTGGTAAAAAAGATCGAGCTTGACGAGGTAAGCGGAGATAAAACAATAAATGAGTTTAGTCTAAAATGAAAAAACTAGTCACGATCTTGGCTTTTATCTTTGTTTTTTTAGCCTCGCTTGGATATTCGCTTGCGAGCCTAAAAAACGTCCAAACCGACATCTTTTCACTGATAAATTTCAAAGACGCCAAAGAGGCAAAGGTGCTAAAAGAGGTGCAAGATGAGATGGCGTCAAATTTTTTAGTGTTAGTAAATTCCAAAGAGCTAGCCAAAAATGTGCAAAGCTTAGCTTTTAAAAGTTCCCTTTTTAAGAGCTTTGAGGCGAACATTGACGTAAATTTAAATGATATAAAAAACGACATCAACCGCTCAAAGATCGCGCTTTTAAGTAGGGCTGATCTAGAGCTTTTAAAAAGCGATAAAAACGCCTTTTTCAAAAAGCGCGCAGAGGAAATTTTTAACAGTTTTAGCTTTATGCTTTTAAATGTAAAAGATGATTTTTTCTCGCTAAGTAGTGGTTTTAGTGCAAAAAACGGCAATGTTAGCTTAAATTTAGCAGATCTAATGCTTGAGGTAAAGGACAGAGAGAGGAGCTTTTTCTTGCTAAAAGGCGAGCTAAAAAGTGGCGTGGGAGGTGAGGGGCTAATAAAATTTTATAACGAGTTAAATGCGCTAAAAGTTGGACAAAACGAGCTTTTTGTGCACTCAAGTGCCCTATATCAGGCATTTTCAAAGCAAAAAAATGAGAGCGAGAGCCTTTATATGAGCGTGGTCTCGCTTAGTTTGACCGCTATATTTTTGATGCTTGCTTTTAGAAATTTGCGAATTTTTTATGTGATATTTATCGCTGCATTTGGCTTTAGCTTGGCATTTGCAGGCACTTTACTCTGCCTTGGTGAGCTAAATATCCTTACTATTTTAATAAGCACAAGCCTCATTGGCCTTATGTTTGACTACGTTTTACACTGGCTTAGTAAAAACGAGGGCGAAGCGATCAGGACAGACAGCATAAAAAACATGCTAAAAATTTTTTTGTTAGGCCTATTTATAACGCTTAGTGGCTATCTGGCTTTTACTTTTTCTGATCTTAGGCTGCTTAAAGAGGTGGCGCTATTTTCGGCGTTTGCACTTGTTGCTGCGTTTTTGGCTAGCTACTTTTTCATACCTTTGGTCTTTGAAGGGGTGAAATTTTATAGATCAAAGCTCTTTGATAGGTTTTTAACTAAATTTTGCAAGCTCTCTGCCCTAGTTGCTAGGCATTTGGGGGTTAAATTTCTAGCTTTTTCGCTTATTTTGCTAGCTATTTTTATCGGGCTTGATCTTAAAAATTTATCAAAAAGTGAAAACGTAAAAGACTACTCAAATATGCCAAAGAGCCTGCTAGCGAACTCTTCTTATATCTTAAGCCTAACTGGCAACAACCAAAATACTATGATCGTGACAAGATCTGGTGGCGACATTTTGGGTGATGAAAAGAGCCTTTTAGATGAGCTAAAAAAGAGAAATTTGATAAAAGATGAGAGCTCGCTAAGTGATATGTTTTTAAGTAAAAGTGAGCAGGGTGAGCTAAAAGAGGTGTTTAAAAAGGTGCTTGATGATGAGCAAATTTATGCGGTTTATGAGAAATTTGGCTTTAACAAAGATGAGATAAGGGATGAAATTTTAAAAATTTTGGGCGAAAAAGAGCTTGGCGTGAGTGAAATTTTGGCTCTAAAATCAATGAAGGATTTTAAGAAATTTATGCTTGATGAAAATGCAAGTGTGGCTTACGCGAGTGGCTTTGTAAAAGGAGCGGCAAGTGATGATGTGCTAGAGCGCTACAACGCTTTTAGTCTAAATTTTGCTAGCTCGCTAAATGAGAGCCTAACTCAGGCAAAAGAGCTTGCTCTAAAGCTAAAAATAGCAGCACTTGTGATCGCATTTTTACTGCTATGGTTTTACTTTAGTGCGCTTATCTCGGCACTTGTGATGGGCACCATCGTCTTTGGCGTGCTTCTTACGCTCTTTATCTTTGCCGTTTTTGGCATAAATTTAAGCATCTTTGGTGTCTTTGGGCTTATACTTGCAAGTGCTGTGGGGATTGATTACATGATATTTGCGCTAAATGAGAGCCTTAGCGAAAAAGAGCGAATTTATGGGATATTTTGCGCATTTATCACGAGTTTTATCTCGTTTTTTACCCTCTCTTTTAGTCAGACCGCCGCTCTTAGCGTCTTTGGGCTAAGCGTTAGCCTTTGCGTGCTGATATATGGGCTATGTGCTAGCGTTTTGGCTTGTAAAAATATAAAAATTTAGCTTTGTTTTCACGCCCCAAGCGTTTTGGCTAGCTTGGGGCTTTGGTGATATTATTTTATGACGGCTAGTTTGCCTGTGCCAGCGTTTTGATTTACCTCTTTTTGGACATTTGAAGCTTCGAGGAGCTTAAATTTATATGGAGGCTCAAATGGTGGTTTGTCTAGCTTTTCGCAAACGCTGCCCTTTTTAGAAAGGTCTATGTTGCCGCTTTCAAAAATGGTGCCTTTGTTACATTTGTAGCTTATCTTGACGCCATTTGTAAAGTAGTTGTTTTGAGCGTATACTAGCGAGCCAAAGCGCACTCCAATGGCGTATTTTTGGTCATAAAAGCCATCTTTTGAGTCGTAAAAGTTGTTATAGACGTGCACCTTTGCATTGCGTGCCATAGGTAGGCGTTGCGCGCAGTTGTCAAAAATGTTATGAGCGACCGTTATAGTTCTCGTTTCGCTGCTGCCGTCCGAGTCTCTTGAGCCTATTAGCATCGTTTTGTCGTGGTTTTCAAAGATGTTGTGCGAGATCGTGATAGCCGCACTATCCCCCTTGATGTTGCATAGTCCGTCATAGGTTTGCCATTTAGTAAGCTCTCCGCCTGCTAAATGCACATGGCTAAGATCCACAGTGTCCTTAAAATGGCAGTGATCTATCCAGATGTTTTTGCTTGACTCTATGCTAACGCCGTCATATTGCGCATTAAAGCCGTCATTTTTTTGTATATCTGGAAATGGATCAAAAGCATCTTCGATCAATATGTTGCGGATCGCGATATTTTGGACATTTTTTAGCAAAAGTGAGCCACCTTTTATGCCTGAGTTTTCGCCTAGGCCGATTATTGTGGTATTGCTAGCTACCGGCACTAAGATGAGCTTTTTGTACTCGTTGGCTAAATTTTTGCGAAGCGCTGCTAGCTTTGGATCTTGCGAACCGTCTAAATTTGCATGGCATGAGGCGCCGTAAGCCTGCATAAATTTGGTATAAGAGCTAAACTCGCCACCGCTAATCTCGCTTATAAATTTATCCAGCCCATCGCTATTGCCATTTTGCGGGATCTTGCCTTCGCTAAGGTCTATGAGCCCATCCACATAGATGACGTAACCACCCATTTGAGCGTATTTTACGAGTTCTTGTCTATCTTTTACGACTACTTCTTTACTCTCTTTGCCGGCGTATCCGCCAAAATTTTGCTCTGCTCCAATGCTAGCGTAACCAAAAGGCAAGTCACTTGCTTTTATCTCGCCCACCTGTGCCTCAGCGCCAAATGCAAATAACGAAGAAACGGCTAGAAACAATATCTTTTTAAACATCTTTAGCCTCCTAAATTTGGCTTTTTATTTTTGATCTTCTGCTAGAAAATCGCTGCCGAATTTTATTTTGGCTCATTAAATTTAGCGTAAGACTTTTATAAATTTTTAGTAAAAGCGAAATTTTACGCGAAAAATATCTCACTTTTTAAGCGAAGTAGGCATAGATACGCACTTAGCACGCTTTGCTCTCTAACGTAGTTGCGCTCCCCTTTTAAAAGCAGTCTCTCAACCTCGATGTTGCCGTTTCTATCGCCAGCTGCGACATATACCGTGCCAACTGGCTTGCTAGCTGTGCCCCCACCTGGTCCTGCTATACCGCTAATAGCAAGTGCAAAGTCCGCATTTGTCGTGCTTAGCGTGCCTTTTACCATTGCTTTTACGCAAGGCTCGCTCACGGCTCCGTAAGTATCTAAAATCTCATCCTCAACGCCCAGCCACTCGTGTTTTATGTGGTTTGCATAAGTCACCAATGAGCCATCAAAGCTAGCCGAGATGCCGCCATATCTTGCAAATTTAGCCGCTACAAGCCCAGCCGTGCAAGACTCAGCAAATGAAATTTTAAGCCCATTTTGCATGAGCTTTTTTGCTACAAATTTGATCACATCTTTTTGCGGGATAAATTTTTGCGAAAATAGCGTTTTTACCCCTTGTAAAAAGCTCTCGATCTGGCCAAATTTATTGCTTTTTGCCCTTACTAGTATCAAATTTGGCAGGATCTGCGCAAGAGTGATATCGACCTCATAAGTTTTAGCAAGTGGTAGCATAAGGATCTTCGCGCTATCTGCGTCGATGTCTATTAGATGAAAGTAGCTAAAATCAGGCTCATAGTCGGTTAGAAACTCGCCTAGCTCTTCATTTGGATTAGCTTTTATAAGATTTATCTGGGCGTTATTTAGACTGGCTAAAAAGCTATTTTTAGAGTAGTCTAAGCTATCTTTAAGCGCAAGTGTCGTGCTATCTTTTAGCTCGAGCGAGCCCCCAGTTAGCGTCGCTACTATCTTTGCAGCGATGGCAAAATTTTCATCCGAGCCAAAAATGCTTACAAAGTCGTAATTTTTTGATAAATTTTCGATGATAAAAGGTAGCTCTTTGCTATTTTTTGGAGCAAAACTGACCACTCCAAGCTCGCCAAAATGATCCTCGTAGCTTTGAAAAATGTAGTTTAGAAATTCTCTATTTATCTCAAGATCTTCGCCTATTATCAAGATACTTTGTCTCATTTTTAAGCTCCTTTTTTTGCCTCATTATACTATTTTTCAGTGTGATTTAACCAGCACAGGTGTAAAATTAGCAAATTTTAAAATCAAGGTAAAAAATGGACTACAAAGAGACACTTTTACTCCCAGAGACAAATTTCCCGATGCGCGGAAATCTCCCACAAAATGAACCGCAAAGACTAAAATCATGGTACGAAGAGCGCAAGGTTTATGAAAAAATGAAGAAAAATCGCCAAAATGCGGTTAAAAACTTCAACATCCACGACGGCCCTCCGTATGCAAACGGCCACCTTCACATCGGCCACGCGTTAAATAAAATTTTAAAAGATATCATCACAAAAACGCACTATTTTTACGGCGAAAACGTCCGCTATGTGCCAGGCTGGGATTGCCATGGCTTGCCTATCGAGCAACAAGTTGAAGTAAAGCTTGGCGATAAGAAAAAAGATCTTAGCAAGGTCGAGATCAGGGAGCTTTGCAGGCAGCACGCAAGAGAATTTATAGATATTCAGCGAAATGAATTTAAAAGCCTTGGCATCATCGGCGACTTTGAAAATCCATACATGACGATGAAATTTGAGTTTGAGGCTGACATCTACAAAGCACTTTGCGAGATCGCTAAAAAGGGGCTTTTGGTAGAAAGAAGCAAACCAGTTTATTGGAGCTGGGCAGCTAGATCGGCGCTAGCTGAAGCTGAGGTTGAGTACGAGGAGAAAGAGGACTACTCTATTTACGTAGCATTTGAGCTTGACAGCGACGCGCTAGAAAAGCTTGGTGTAAAAGAGGCAAGCGCTGTTATTTGGACGACCACGCCTTGGACACTTCCAGCAAATCAAGCCATAAGCCTAAAACCAGATGAAATTTACGTACTAACAGCCGAAAATTTGATCTTTGCAAAGCCACTACTTGAAAGCGTTGTACAAAGCGGCCTAAGCAAGGGCGAGATCAAAAAAGAGTTTAAATCAAGCCTGCTTGAAAACACTCACGCGATAAATCCACTAAACGGCAGAAAGTCACGATTTTTACTAGGTGATCACGTCATGATGGACGGAGGTACTGGACTTGTTCATACAGCTCCAGGACACGGCGAAGACGACTACTACGTCTGTTTGAAGTATGGCTTTAGCGAAATTTTGATGCCAGTTGATGATGGTGGCTGCTACGATGAGAGCCTAAAACATCACGGACTATTTAGAAGCGACGTGGTAGACGAGTTTGTTGGCATGCACATCTTTAAAGCAAATGAGAAAATTTTAGAGCTACTTGGCAAAAGCTTGCTTAGCGTCTCTAAATTTAGACACTCTTATCCATTCTGCTGGAGAACGCATAAGCCTGTTATTTATAGAGCCACAAAGCAGTGGTTTATAGCTATGGATGAGGCAAAACTAGGCGGAAAAACGCTTAGACAAACAGCACGCGAGGAGCTTGAAAAGGTTAAATTTTATCCAAGCGTTGGTATAAAAAGAATAGGCTCAATGATAGAAAATCGCCCAGACTGGTGCATCTCACGTCAGCGTGACTGGGGCGTGCCGATCGCGTTTTTTAGAGATAAAGCGACAAAAGAAGTTATATTTGATAGTGAAATTTTAGACCACATCGTGGCTATCTTTAAAGAAAAAGGCGCTGATGCGTGGTGGGCGCTAAGCATAGACGAGCTTTTGCCAAAGGGCACAAAATACAAGGCTGAAAATTTAGAAAAAGTGATGGACATCCTTGATGTTTGGTTTGATAGCGGCTCGACATGGCATGCGGTCTTACAAAGTGACAACTACGACGCTGGCAAATACCCTGCAAGCATGTATCTAGAGGGCTCAGATCAGCACCGTGGCTGGTTTCAAAGCTCGCTTCTAGTAAGCACAGCTATAAATTCTCACGCACCTTACGAGAGTATCCTAACTCATGGCTTTACTGTCGATGCTAAGGGCGAGAAGATGAGCAAGAGTAAGGGTAACGTCATCGCTCCACAAGACGTGGCTAAGACTCACGGAGTGGAAATTTTACGCCTTTGGGTTGGTATGAGTGATTACTCAAGCGACCTAAAAATAAGCGAAGATATATTAAAACAAATAAGCGAGCAGTACCGCAAAATTCGCAACACTATCCGCTTTTTACTAGCAAACGTAAATGACCTTGAGAGCCTAAATACAGAGTTTAACATCCTTGATAAATGGATATTAGCTCGTGCTAAAAAGGTCTTTGATGAGGCGAGCTCTTGCTTTAGAAACTACGACTTTTCAAAGGGCTTTAACATCCTTTTAAATTTCTTATCAGCCGATCTTAGCGGTGTATATCTTGACGTTTGCAAAGATAGACTTTACTGCGACGCAAAAGACGCCCCAAGAAGAAGATCAGCCCAAAGCGCAATGGCGATCATAACAAAGGCACTTTTGCCACTCATTGCTCCAACGCTTACTTACACCGTCGATGAGGTGATGGACTACGCTCCAAAGATCATCAAAGGCGAGGCAAAAGACGCGTTTGATCTAGTTTATGAGCCAATCAAATTTGACCTTAGCTTTGAAGATGAGCTACTTTTTGCCAGCAGGGAGAAATTTAACGAGATCGTGGACGTTCTTAAAAAGGACAAAAAGATAAAATCAACTCTGGAGCTAAGCCTAGAGACAACTAACCACAACATCACAGGCTACGACGAGCGCGAAGTGGCCGATCTTTACATGGTAAGCTCGGTTAAAGCTTATGATGATAGCGAGCCATTAGCCGAGTTTGAGCTAGAGGGTGATAAATTTAAGATCATAGCAAGCAACCTTCACAAATGCCCAAGGTGCTGGAAATTTAACGCTAGCAAAGAAGATGCGCTATGCCCAAGATGTGAAGAGGTCATAAGTGCTAAGTGAGCCAGTAAGCGCAACTATCATAATAGCAACGATCGCTGCGGTGGTCGTTGTTAGCTTGTTTGGCATATTTTTGGTTAATAAATTTAAAGGATAAAAATAGTGGTAACTTTAAAAGAAACTTTGAAATTTTCAGCTGAAGAGATAAAAAATTTAAGAGCCGAGCTTGAGGCGAAGATCATAAAAGAAAAAGAGCTTGGTGCTTATGTCGAGCAGCTAGCAAATTTAGAGATCGCAAAACTAGGCGAGGGCGTGCCTATCGCTATAAAAGACAACATCCAAGTAAAAGGCTGGAGCGTCACGTGCGCTTCTAAAATTTTACAAGGCTACGTAGCACCATATAATGCAACCGTTATCGAGAAGCTACTTAGTAAAAATTTAGCTCCATTTGGCCGCACAAATATGGACGAATTTGCGATGGGAAGCACGACTGAGAGCTCATTTTACGGCAAAACACTAAACCCACTAAATCACGCTCACGTCCCAGGTGGCAGTAGCGGTGGCTCAGCAGCAGCAGTCGCAGCTGGCCTTGCAGTCGCAGCACTCGGAAGTGATACTGGTGGCTCGATCCGCCAGCCAGCGGCATTTTGTGGATGCGTAGGTTTTAAGCCAACTTACGGCAGAGTGAGTAGATACGGCCTTGGCGCATACTCAAGTAGCCTTGATCAGATAGGCCCGATCGCTCAAAACGTAGAAGACGCAGCCATTTTATATGACGCGATCGCTGGACACGATCCAAAAGATAGCACGAGCGCAGATGTGCCTTTTGAGAGCATTAGCGACAAGATAGATAGCGAGAAGAAGCTAAAAATTTGCGTCATTAAAAACTATGTTGAAAATGCAAGCGAACAGACAAAAGCTGCTTTAAATTTAGCGATCGAGAAGCTAAAATCACATGGACACAGCGTAACTTACACAAATTTTGAAGACTCGAAATACGATGTCGCAACCTACTACATAATAGCAACCGCAGAAGCAAGCGCAAATTTAAGCCGCTATGATGGCGTGAGATACGGCAGACGCGCAGATGCTAGAAATTTAAAAGAGCTATATGTAAATTCACGCTCAGAAGGCTTTGGTGAAGAGGTAAAAAGAAGAATTTTGCTTGGTACGTTTGTATTAAGTAGCGGATATTACGATGCTTACTACATCAAAGCGCAAAAAGCAAGAGCACATATAAAAGCTCAATACGAGAGAATTTTAGAAGAAAACGACCTTATATTTATGCCAGTAGCTCCGAGTACAGCCTATAAATTTGGGGCCCACAGTGATCCACTACAAGCATATCTAAGCGATATTTACACTATCAGCGTAAATTTAGCAGGCCTTCCAGCTATCTCTGTGCCAGTTGGCAAAGATGATCAAAATTTAAATGTGAGCGCCCAGCTCATCGCAAAAGCGTGGGACGAACAGACCTTGATAAATGGTGCTAAGAGCCTAGAAAATTTAATAAAAGGATAAAAATATGAAGATAGTAAAGAGAGCTTTAACATTTGAGGATGTGCTTCTTGTGCCACAGTACTCTGAAATTTTGCCAAAGCAAGTTGATGTGAAAACCAGGATCAGCAAAAACGTCACGCTAAATATCCCGATCGTCTCTGCTGCGATGGATACGGTGACTGAGCATAGAACTGCTATTATGATGGCAAGGCTTGGCGGTATCGGCGTAATACATAAAAATATGGATATAGAAAGCCAAGCAAAAGAGGTCAAACGCGTTAAAAAAAGCGAAAGTGGCGTCATCATCGATCCTATCTTTATAAATCCAGAAGCGACTGTGGCTGAAGCTCTAAGCCTTATGTCAGATCTTCATATTTCAGGCGTTCCAGTCATCGACAAAGACCGCAAACTAATAGGAATTTTAACAAACCGCGATTTGAGATTTGAGACAAATATGAGCACTTTGGTAAAAGACCGCATGACAAAAGCACCACTTATCACTGCGCCAAAGGGCTGCACGCTTGATGATGCGGAGAAAATTTTCTCTCAAAACAGGGTTGAGAAGCTACCTATCGTCGATAAAGACGGCAGACTTGACGGACTTATCACCATAAAAGATCTAAAAAAACGTAAAGAGTATCCAAACGCAAACAAAGATAGCTACGGCAGACTTCGCGTGGCTGCGGCTATTGGCGTGGGTCAGATAGAGCGCGCTAAAGCGCTAGTTGATGCTGGCGTAGATGTCATCGTTATCGACTCAGCTCACGGCCACTCAAAGGGCATCATCGACACTTTAAAAGAGGTAAAAGCAAATTTTAATGTCGATGTCATAGCTGGTAATATCGCAAATCCAGCAGCCGTAAAAGACCTAGTAGAAGCAGGAGCGGACGGCATAAAGGTAGGTATCGGACCAGGTTCTATTTGTACCACAAGGATCGTTGCTGGCGTTGGCGTGCCTCAAATTTCAGCTATCGATGACTGCGCAAGCGAAGCAGCGAAATATGGCATCCCAGTTATCGCAGACGGCGGACTAAAATACTCAGGCGACGTGGCAAAAGCTCTTGCAGCAGGCGCAGCTTGCGTTATGGCTGGTAGCTTGCTAGCAGGTTGCGAGGAGAGCCCAGGCGAGCTTATAACATTCCAAGGTCGCCAGTATAAAGTATATCGCGGTATGGGCTCAATAGGCGCTATGACAAAGGGTAGCTCGGACCGCTACTTTCAAGAGGGCACCGCTCAAGACAAGCTTGTACCTGAAGGCATCGAAGGCCGTGTGCCATTTGCTGGTAGCATAAAAGATGTGATCCATCAGCTAATAGGCGGCCTAAGAAGCGCTATGGGCTATGTCGGCGCAAAAGATATCCCAACTCTTCAAGAAAGAGCTGAATTTGTCGAGATAACAAGCGCAGGACTAAAAGAGAGCCACGTCCACGATGTAGTTATCACTCACGAGGCACCAAACTACAAAGTTAATTAGTGTTAGACCTGCAGACTAGAACTATTAAATTTAACGAGCCACTCTATCTTGAGAGTGGCCGTATACTATCAAATTTTAAGCTTATTTATGAGACTTATGGCACGTTAAATGCCGATAAAAGCAACGTTATTATCATCTGCCACGCCCTAACTGGCTCGCACCACGCAGCTGGCACCTACACAGGCGATGAGAAAGCTGGCTGGTGGGACGGGCTAATAGGCAGCAAAAAGGCGGTCGATACGGATAAATTTTACGTTATTTGCGTAAATATCTTAGGCTCGTGCTTTGGCTCGACCTCGCCGCTAAGTGTTGATAGAAGTAGCGGCAAAGAGTATAGGCTAAATTTCCCAGTCCTTGCCATAAGTGACGTGGTAAAGGCGCAGATGAGGCTATTTAACGAGCTTGGTATCACAAGAGCAAGAGCTGTGATCGGCGGTAGTCTTGGCGGTATGCAAGCACTTTGCTACGCTATCGAGTTTCCAGAATTTGCGCAGGATATCATAATGCTTGCAAGTACCTATCAGACGAAGCCCTGGGCGATAGCTTTTAACAAAATCGCCATCGAAGCCATTTTAAACGATGAAAATTTCAAAAACGGCGAATACGACGTGGAATTTATAAGAAAAAATGGGCTAAAGGGTATGGCTTACGGCAGGATGGCAGGGCACATCAGCTTTTTAAGCCCTGATAGCATGGATGAGAAATTTGGACGAAACTACGTAGAAACTGACGGTCTTTATGAGCTTTCTGGGCGCTTTCAGGTGGATCGCTACATGGAGTACAACGGCTACAACTTCCCAAAGAGATTTGATCCGCTAAGCTACCTATACATCGTAAAAATGATGAATATTTTTGACTGTACTAGGCACTATGATAATTTAAAAGACGCCCTTGTGCCGATCAAAGCAAACTTGCATTTAATCGCTTTCAAAGGCGATCTGCTCTTTCCGCCGTGTTGCATGAGAGAGATTTATGATACGCTTTGTGAGATGGGGCGAGGAGAGAATACAAATTTCGTAGAGATAGATAGCAACTATGGCCACGATGCATTTTTGGTCGAGATAGAAAAATTTGATGGATATATAAAAAATATATTAAAAGGATAGAGAATGGAGCAAAAAGAGCAAAGCTTTGAAGAAAAATTAGCTCTAGCAGATAAAATTTTAAACGATCTAAACAAAGATGATGTGAGCTTAGAAAATAGCATAAAGCTGCACGAACAGGGCAAAAAGCTACTAAATGAGGCAAGAGAAATTTTAGAAAACGCAAAACTTAGCATAAAGCAGGTGGATGATGAGTAGAATTTGTGCTCTTCAGCTACCAACGCAGCCTTTAAGTGAGGCAAGGCTTGATTATTATCTAAAAATTTGTGCGGACGAAAACGCAAGACTTGTTGTGCTTGGTGAATATGTGCTAAATAGCTTTTTTAAAGAGCTCATTAGCATGCCAAAAAGCCTTATAAAAGAGCAAAGTGAGCGCAAAAAAGAGGCTCTTTTTGCAATGGCAAAAAAGTATGATCTAAATATCGTTGCACCCATTGTAAATCTAAAAGGCAAGGAAATTTTTAAAAGTCTAGCTAAATTTACCCCAACACAAGTCAAATTATATGATCAGCAAATTCTCATGCCTTACGCTCACTGGAATGAGGCGAAATTCTTTAATAACACAAGCGATGAGCTAAATTTGCCTATCTTTACCTACGATAAATTTAAGGTCGGCGTCATGTTTGGCTATGAGGCGCACTTTGATGTGTGCTGGGCGTATATGAGCGCTAAAAAGGTTGATATCGTACTCGTGCCAACGGCTTGTACATTTTTCTCGCAGGCGCGCTGGGAGGAGCTTTTAAAGGTTAGAGCCTTTACAAACAACGTCTATGTGCTGCGCGTAAACCGCGTAGGAAGCCATAAAAGTGAGGATGCGCAGTGGAGCTTTTACGGCGATTCGATGCTTATTAATCCGTTTGGTGAAGTTAAAAATAGACTCGGCAAGAACGAAGAGATGATGATCGATGAGCTTAGCAAAAAGGAGCTTAGCGAGGCTAGAAGCACTTGGGGTTTTATGCAGATAGAGGCGAAATTTAAAAGATAAAATAAGGCCGTAACTGGATGAGAAAGTGAGCTTAGCAAGAATGAGCGCTCTTTAAAGGAATTTTGGAGTGAAATTTGAAACGAAGCGAGATTGAAAAATATATAAAAGAGAAATTTGACATTTTAGGGGAGCAACTTTTTCCAAAGTATCCAAATTTTAGTGCCTTTCGTCACAAGAAAAACAAAAAGTGGTTTGCGCTACTTATGCAGTTAAGCGCTAGCAAGCTAGGTCTTAAAAGTGACGAGATGATTGAGGTTTTAAATTTAAAATGTAGTCCAGATCTAGCCATGGTGCTAGTTGATGAGAGGCAAATTTTTAAAGCATATCACATGAATAAAAAGCACTGGATAAGCGTAAATTTAAACTCAAAAATCTCACAAAAAACAGTTTTTGACCTGATAGACGAGAGCTTTAGCTTAAGCAAATAAAAGCCATTTTCAGGCTTAAATTTAGTAGTTTTTGTTAAAATCACGAAAAACTTAAGGATAAAATTTGCAAGAGCTAAACAATGAGATCAAAAAAGTCCATTTCATAGGCATCGGCGGCATCGGTATCTCAGCCATCGCTAGATTTTTACACGAAAAAGGCCACAAGATAAGTGGTAGTGACATCAAAGAGAGCAAGACGACTCTTGAGCTTCAAAATGAAGGCATCGAGGTCATCACACCGCACTGTAAAGAGGCGATAAAAGACCAAGACTTTGTGGTCTACTCAGCCGCGATAAAAGAGGATAACATCGAGCTAGTGGAGGCCAGAAACAAGGGCATAAAGTGCTTTTCAAGAAAAGAAATTTTGCCTTATGTGCTTGAGGATAAGTGTGTTTTTGCAGTAGCTGGCGCGCACGGCAAGAGTACGACTTCAGCAATGCTAGCAAGCCTAATCGAGGGCTCAGTCATCATCGGCGCCATCTCAAAGCAGTTTGGCTCAAATATGCGCTACGCTAAAAGCGATAACGTCGTATTTGAGGCGGATGAGAGCGACTCAAGCTTTCTAAACTCAAACCCATATCTAGCTATCGTCACAAACGCAGAGCCAGAGCACATGGAGCACTACGACTACGATCTAGCTAAATTTTACGCAGCCTACAAGGGCTTTTTGGAGCGCGCAAAGGTTAGAGTGATAAACGCTGAGGACGAGTTTTTAAGCACGCTTAAGCTTGACGCGATCAGGCTTTACCCAAGCAGTGATATCACTGAGCTTACGATGGTGGTAAGAGACTATCAGCCATACACTAGCTTTAACCTTAAAAATTTAGGCAAATTTGAAGCCTTTGGCATGGGCGAGCACATCGCTATAGACGCATCTTTGGCTATTCTAGCTGCGATGCACGAGACGCCGCTTAAAGATATAAGAGAAAATTTATTAAATTTTAAAGGCATCAAAAAGCGTTTTGATATCCTTAGCGCAAACAAAAATTTCGTCCTAATAGACGACTACGCGCACCATCCAACCGAGATAAAAGCAACGCTAAAATCAGTCTTTGAATACGCCAAAATTTTAGGCATAAACAGCGTCACAGCGATATTTCAGCCACACCGCTACACAAGACTTAGCACAAATTTACCTGGCTTTAAAGAGTGCTTTAAGGGTGTTGATGAGCTTGTCATCTTGCCAGTTTATGCAGCTGGAGAAAATCCGATCGAAGTTGATATGAAGAGCGAATTTAGCGAGTATAACCCGATCTTTACAGACAAGGTCGAGAGGGTTGAAGAGGGGATAGAATTTACAGATGAATTTGGCGTGAAAAACCGCCTAAGTGATGGCATCGTAGTTGGCTTTGGAGCGGGCGATATCAGCGTACAGCTAAGGGGCGGATATTAATGGATCTAAGTAACTTTAAGCCTCAAGATGAAAATGAAATTTTAAAAGAGATAAAAGAAAAAGAGCTTAGTGAAGACGAAATTTCAAGCCTTATAAATTTAGGCAAAAAAGATATCTTGATCGCGCTTGCAAGGTCGCAAAAGCTAAATAGCGCTCAGATAAAAGAGATGCTGTCAAATGCCCCCTATCTTGCCGTTTGCTTGCTGGTTGAAAAGCAAGATATCAGTGAGGTTAAGGCTGAAATTTTAGACAAGATCGAGCCTCATACTGAGCTTTACAAAGAGCTCATCGCAAAGTATAAAGGCGTAAAATGGTAAGAAATTTGATCCTAATTGCTGGCTTGATCGTACTTTTTGGAGCGATCTGGGCGATAAAAGATGAAAAGATCAGCAAAGGCATAAAAGCTCTCGTTAGCGTGGTGCTTGTAGCGATCCTTATTTGCGTCTATTTTTATGAAGAGAATTTATCAAAAAACGAGGATGCTATCTCAAAGCTAGTTAGCGATTTTAAGCAGGGCAAAATACTAAAATGTGGCGAATACAACGTGAGCGCTGAGAAATTTAACTACGAATTTGGCACGGCGTCATTTTTGGCTAAAAGAGAATTTAGCGACCTCTCAGGCGTGATAGTGCCGATAAAAAGTTGTGAGCAATGACTGAAGAGATATTTTTAAAGCTCGATTTGGGCGAGTATTTAGAGAAATTTAACTCCTTTTTGGCAAGGCAAAAACCGCTATTTTTACAAGGCGACAGCAAAATCCACTTTGAAAACATTAGTGAGCTTTCAAAGTATGATTTCAAGGCGCCTGACGAGATAAAAGAGCTTGATGATGCGCTTATGAGACTTAGCAAGCAAGCAGTGCTTCACATCAGTGAAATTTACGAGTTTGCAAAGATCATTAAGTATTTTTCATATCTAAAAAAGCAAAAATTTGAAGGCAGACTTGGCGAGTGGATCGCTAAAGTTGAAATCCCCGAAGCGATGAGCCATATGGCAAACAGCTTTGATGAAAACGGCGAGTTTAGCGACAGCGTGGATGAGAGATTTCACGCGATAAAGCAAGCATTTAACGAGAAAAAGCGCCAGATAGATGCCGAGCTTAAAAAGCTCATCTACTCAAAGCACATCACGCCCTATCTAGTCGATACCCAGACGCACTACATCAACTCGCAAGAGGCACTTTTGGTGCGTGGCGGCTTTAATCACGCCCTAAAAGGCACCGTGATCGCTAGAAGCTCAGGCGGCTACTTCTACGTCGCACCTGTAAGCACCGAGCGCCTAAAAAAGGAGCAAAGCGAGCTGCTTGACAGAAAAGAGGAGATCATTTTTGAGCACTGCAAGAAATTTAGCTTGCAGATGAGCAAGAGCCTGCTTTTTTTGAAATTTATAAATAACGCATTTGATCAGTTTGACGCATATCAGGCGCGTGTAAATTTGGCTAGATCACGTGACTATGAGTTTGTTTTGCCAAACAGCTCGCATGTTATCAAGCTTGAGAAATTTGCCCATCCAGCGCTTAAAAACCCAAAGAGCGTGAGTGTGGATTTTGGTAAAAAAGTGCTTCTCATTACCGGCGTAAATGCTGGCGGTAAGTCGATGCTTTTAAAATCTATCATCTCAGCCACGCTGCTTGCAAAATATTTACTACCTATGCGTATCGATGCAAATCGCTCAAGCATCGGCTCTTTTAAAGAATTTGACGCGATCATAGAAGATCCGCAAAGTGTGAAAAACGATATCTCGACCTTTGCTGGCAGGATGGTGCACTTTGCAAGGCTTTTTACTAAAAAATCGATCATCATAGGCATCGACGAGATCGAGCTTGGTACCGACTTTGAGGAGGCTGCGAGCTTGTATGGTGTCATGATAGAGCGCCTTATCACTCAAGATATCAAAATGATCATCACGACCCACCACAAGCGCCTTGCGATGTTGCTAGCTAAAAATAAAGAGGTTGAGCTAGTGGCGGCACTTTACGACGAGGCGGCTCAAAGGCCTAAATTTGAGTTTTTAAAAGGCACGATCGGCAAGTCTTACGCCTTTGAAACGGCGGCAAGATACGGCATATCTCAAAATTTAGTGGCGCAGGCAAAGAAAATTTACGGCGAAGATAAAGAGAATTTAAACGAGATCATCACAAAG
The DNA here is from genome assembly GCF_002092855.1 of Campylobacter concisus. Lineage (NCBI taxonomy): Bacteria > Pseudomonadati > Campylobacterota > Epsilonproteobacteria > Campylobacterales > Campylobacteraceae > Campylobacter > Campylobacter concisus. The sequence continues at coordinate 658,111 of NZ_LVLC01000001.1, read as the reverse complement.
ACGCTAAATTTACAAACCAAGCTTGATGAGGGGATAAAAGAGGTTGCGGCAAAAGAGGAGCGGCTGGAGCGCTTGCTTGAAGAGCAAAAAGAGCTAAAAGAGAAAAATGAGATCAAGCTAAATGCGACTATTTCGCGCCTTGAAAAAGAGTATTATGAAGCGATAAATGCGGCAAAAGCTGTTATAAATTTCAAAGAGATAAAAGACAAGCAAAGGGCGCTAAACGTGGCAAATGAGAAAAAAGCTGCCATCGTTAAGCCTAAAAAAACTGAGCGCGAGAGCCTAAAAGTAGGCGATAGAGTGAAATATGAAAATATAAAAGGCACGGTTTTAAGCATCTCTAAAAATGACGCGATGATCGAGTCAAATGGTATAAATTTACGTGTGCCACTAGAGCTTTTAAGAAAAAATGGCAACGAAGTGGAGCTACCTAAAAAAGGTGGCGTTAGCCTAAATGTAGATAAGCCAAAAACGGCCTCGCTCTCGCTTGATCTGCATGGCATGAGAGCTGATGAGGCGATAGCAAAACTGGATAAATTTATCTCAGATAGTCTTGTTATGGGATTTGACGAGGTTAGCATATTTCACGGCATCGGCACTGGCAAGCTCGCCTTTGCTGTTAGAAATTTCTTAAAAGAGCATCCAAGTGTGAAAGAGTTTTTTGATGCACCGGCAAATCAGGGTGGATATGGAGCTAAAATAGTCAGGCTTTAACTTCTTCCTAAAAGTTAAAATTTATTTTAAGGTTGATATAATCAGGGCAATTACACAAAACAAGGGAAGTAACTTTTGAGTAACAAGGACGAGCAAACGGGTAAAAATCTAAACATCACTAAAACGATTATAGGTTTAGTGTTTGTTTTGGGAAGTATTTTTTTAGTCGAAAACCTGGCAGTTTTTTATTTTAAATTTAATAATGCTTCTGCTGAAAATGGTTTTAATCTTCGAAAGAAAGTTGATTATTTGACATATCAATATGTTGATTATTTCAAAAATGTCAGCAAATATGATGTCGCAAATTTCCAATCTTACATTAACGATAGTGCTATGGGTGATGTCCTTTTATTAAAGGATGATAATAAAAATGGATACAAGGTCGTAGCGTCTTCAGATAAAAGAATAATAAATCAAGAATTTAACGACAAAAGCTGTGGAAACATCTTTGCTCATAATTTCCAAAAAGATTATTTTTGGGCAAAAATTTTGCCAGAAAACGCTGCTCAAGTTTGTATGTTTGTACCGGTTGGAGAGTATATATTAGGCTTTAAAGGAAAGGTCGATCAGCGTATTACTGGCACGCATGATGAGTACTTTTTTGAGTGGCTTTTAAACAATATGGCTTTAACATTTATCTTAAGCTTCGTTGGCGCAATAGTTGCTTTGTCTACTTGTATATGGTACGCGGTTAAATATATAAAAGAAAAAAATAACTATAATGAATTAAAAACAGATGCTAAAAAACAGATAGAAGAGCTTGGAGAAAAGCTTTATATCGATCCAATGACTGGACTTTTAAATAAAACAGCATTGGTGCGTGATATTAATAGCTATGAAAATCCTAAAGTAGTGCTTATAGATATTGACGATTTTGGCAAGATGAATGACTTTTACGGTAAATTTGCATGTGATCAGATTTTGGTAAAGATGGCTGATTTGATCAGTGAATTTGCTAAAGATGAGAATATGAAGGCTTACTGTATAGAAGCAGATAGGTTTGCTCTGGTAGAAGATAGCGATAGCTTTATCGATAGATATGAAGATATGGTTGAAGATTTGATAGAAATTTTTAAAGGTCGTATGCTAAGTATAGTCGATGAAGATGGTAGGGAGATAGAAGATATCGAGATACATAGTACAATAGGCTTTGCTCTTGATAGTGACCAAACGCTAAGAAAAGCAACAATAGCATTAAAAACAGCAAAAGAGCAAGATAAAGACTATGTTTGCTATTTCAAAGGGCTAAATCAAAAAGAGGAATACGCAACTCAAATAGAACGCTCTAAACTGATACAATACGCCACTATAAACAACAATATAGTTCCTTATTTTCAGCCGATAGTTAATGACCAAAAGGTACCTGTAAAATACGAATGTTTGATAAGACTTTTAGATAGAGGCGACGTTATATCACCAAATATCTTTTTAGATATCTCAAAGCGTATTAAGCGTTATGCTGATCTTGAGAAACAACTCATTGTAAAGTGTTTTAAACAGCTTGTAGAGGATAAGAATTTAGTACTTTCTATAAATTTAAGCAGTAGAGATATGATCGATGGTGATGTTAGCTCACTTGTTTTAAATTTATTAAATAAGCACAATGTTGCTGGTAGAGTAGTATTTGAGATCGTTGAAGATGAAGAGCTTAAAAATTTAGAGAGAGTTTCAAATTTTATCGAGCGTGTAAAAAGCATGGGCGCAAAGATCGCTATTGATGATTTTGGCTCAGGATATTCAAATTTTTCTTACATTATAAAGATCAAGCCTGACTACGTGAAGATCGATGGCTCTATTATAAAAGATATAGACATAAATAAAGATTCACACTCTATCGCAAGTGCGATCGTGGCATTTGCAAAAGACCTTGGTATAAAAACTATTGCTGAATATGTGCATTCAAAAGAGATATTTGAAATCTGTAAAGAGATCGGCATAGATGAGTTCCAGGGCTTTTATTTTGGTGCACCAGAGCGTGCTGGCTCATAAGGCACTTAGTGGTAGTTAGCTTTTTAAAAGAGCTTTTAAGCTTTCGCTCTATCACACCTAATGATGCTGGAAGCTTAGAATTTATTGCTAAATTTTTGCCTGATTTTGAGGCGAAATTTATAGAAAAAAATGGCACAAAAAATCTCATACTTTCTAAAATTTATGGTGATGGCGAGCATCTAGCTTTTGCTGGACACGTTGATGTCGTGCCTCCAGGTGAGGGCTGGGATAGCGAGCCATTTACTCCACTAGAAAAAGATGGCTACATCTACGCAAGAGGCGCACAGGATATGAAAAGTGGCGTGGCTGCTTTTGTTTGCGCTGCTAAAGATACGAAATTTGATGGTAAGCTAAGCCTCATATTAACAAGCGACGAAGAGGGCGATGGCACATATGGCACGCCTTTAGCACTTGAATATTTGCGCGAAATAAATGATTTGCCAAAATTTTGCGTAGTGGCTGAGCCAACTTGCGATAAAGAATTTGGCGATAGCATAAAAGTTGGCAGACGTGGCTCGATAAATGGCAAGATCGTGATAAAGGGCGTTCAAGGGCATGTGGCATATCCTGAAAAGTGTGTAAATCCGGTAAATTTGATAGCTCCACTTTTAAGTAAGATAGCTGATCATGATATGGACGGCGGAAGTGAGTTTTTTAGTCCAAGCAAGATTGTGGTAACTGATATTAGAGGCGGTATGCAAGTTTGTAATGTCACTCCAAGTGAGCTTAGCATAATGTTTAACGTTAGAAACTCAAATTTAACCGATGTAAATGATGTTGAGAGCTATCTTAGAGAGGTTTTAAAAGGGCTTGATTACGAGCTTAGTATAAAGCAAAGCTCAAAGAGATTTTTAACAAACAAAGATAGCAAAATCGTAAAAAATTTAATAGCTTCTGTCACAAAGATCACCGGAGTCACGCCGGTTCTAAATACAAAGGGCGGCTCGAGCGATGCAAGACACTTTGCTGAATTTGGCGTAGATGCGATAGAATTTGGCGTCATAAACGACCGTATACACGCTAAAAACGAGCGAGTTAGTGTTGGTGAAGTAAATAAACTTTATGAAATTTTTAAAGATTTGATAGAAAAATTTTAATCCATAAATTTCATTATTTTTAAACCAAAAAGTTATTAATTGTCTAAAAAATACTTTCAAAAGCCATTTTGATTGATATTTTTGTCAAAGAATTTTAAAATTAAGAAATTTCCTTTATTTGGCAATATTGCTATTATCTATTATAATTCATGAAATAGCTGGGTTTTGGTCATTTCAAGTAAAACCTAATGGAATGCTCTTTTTGACGAGCATATGGTAGAAGTTATAAATACATTTGTGGGCGAGAAATATATCCAGCACAATCCTGGCTTTGAAGATGGTATGGATATCATTTCTAATTTGTAAAAAAGTAAAATTTCAAATAAATAAAAAAATGCAAGTAAAACGAAAAATATACAAATCTTTTCAATACGAGAAAATGAGACATAGCTTGCGAGCTAGATTGTTCTTTTTGCTCGTAGCAGTGGTGATTTTAGCAATCGAAATTTATATCGCAGTTTTTGTCAAAGGTGGCTTCGTGCGACATTATTTGGGTGATGTGCTAGTTACGGTGATGCTTTACGCATTTGGACGAGCTATATTTAAAACTGCACCAAAAATTTTAGCATTTGAAATATTTATCTTCTCGCTATTTATAGAAATTTTACAATACTTTAAAGTACTTGAAATTTTAGATATTCATAATTTAATAATACGCATAGTCTTTGGCGGAACATTTGACGTTAGCGACATCGTATGTTACGCGTTGGGCTGTTTGCTGGCTTATTTGACTGATGTCATTTGCTTTCTGCAAAAGTATAAAAGTCCAAAGATATAGTGATAAACTACAACTTTGTTTTTAAGTATAAAGCAGGAGCTAATCATCTTAAAAGCTCCAGCAAAATTTATCTATCTATTTTAGCTCGCCCCAGTTTTTGGCAATATTTAGCGATGTTTTAAGCGGCACATTTAACGTGTAAATTTCCTCCATCGTCTTTTGTGTCGCCTTGCCAAATTCCTGCGCAAATTCGTCTTTTACTTCAAAGATCAGCTCGTCGTGGATCTGAAGCAACATACTCGCTTTTTCATCTAAATTTGCTCTAACTTTTACCATAGCCATCTTGACTAGATCTGCTGCGGAGCCTTGAAAGACCGTATTTACCGCCTCGCGCTCAAACATCGCTATTTGCATAGGTGTGGCACTTTTAAAGTCAAAGTAGCGCCTTCTGCCAAGTAGCGTCTGCACAAAGCCCTCGTTTTTAGCTGAAATTTTTATGCTCTCTAAAAACTCTTTGATCGTCGCAAATGCCTTGAAATAGCGCTCTATATACTCTTTTGCCTCGGCTCTTGTGATATTTACTTGATTTGCCAGCTTGCTTGAGCCCATGCCGTAAATGAGGCCAAAATTTATACTCTTTGCCACGGCTCTATTTTGCCCGTCGCTGCTACCAAATATACTAATAGCCGTCCTTGCGTGGATATCCTCGTCATTTTTAAACGCCTCAAGTAGCGCAGGATCACGGCTAAAGTGAGCTAGCAGCCTAAGCTCGATCTGGCTGTAGTCAAGCCCCACAAAGCTATAGCCCTCGCGCGCCTCAAAGCACTCTCTGACGTCCTTTGCGAGGCTACCACGAGCTGGGATATTTTGTAAATTTGGATTTTTACTTGAAAGCCTGCCAGTGCTTGTGCCAGTTTGCAAAAAGCTCGTGTAAATTCGTGAGCCCTCATCCTTTTTCGCAAGCGCTAAAAGTGGCTCGCAGTAGGTGCTTTGCAGTTTATATAGCTCCCTGTAGGCTAAAATTTTCTCAATCACTGGATGAGTGTCTATGAGCTCAGCTAGCACGCTCTCATCGGTGCTATATCCTGTTTTTGTCTTCTTTTTGGTTGGAAGCTTTAGATGCTCAAAAAGTATAACGCCAAGCTGTTTTACGGAGTTTATGTTGAAATTTTCGCCGCTTAGCTCGTAAATTTCACTTGTTAGTGCTTTTAGTTTGGTGTCGTTTTCAAGGATGAGCTTTTGCATTTTGGCTTCATTTATCTTGATGCCGTTTTGCTCCATGTCAAAGAGCGTGAGGATAAAAGGAAACTCGTGCGTATCGGCAAGGGCTAGTAAATTTTTATCAAGCGTGTTTAAAAAAGTTTTATAAAATTTAAGCGTTATCCAAGCGTCCTCGCTTGCGTATTTGGCGGCATTTTCTAGCGGCACATCGCCAAAAGTTTGCCCCTTTTTGACCATATCTTCAAATTTTATCGTGTCGTAGTCGTAGAGCCTCTTTGCCAGTGCGTCCATGCCGACACTTGAGTTTGGATCGCTAAGCCAAGCAAGGATCATTGTGTCTTTGAAATTTGCTGGAGGATTTAGACCTAGGTTATTTTTAACTATCTCAAAGTCGTACTTTAAATTTTGCCCGATCACGCAGCCTTTGTAAATTTGTGCTACCGCCCAAGTAGCAAATTTTAGGCTAATTTGCTGTGGCACACCAAGGTAGTTGTGAGCCACTGGCACGTAGTAGGCATCCTCGTCGTTAAAGCAAAAGCTAAATCCAACGATCTTTGCGCTCCTGCTATCAACGCCTGTGGTCTCGGTGTCAAAGGCGACGATGGTCTCTGGCGTGACGTCTGATAAGAGCTTTTCAATGCTAGCCTCATCAAGGAGTAAATTTGCTCTAAAGCCAAGCTTAAATTCAGCATTTTCCTCTTTTTGCAAGCTCTTAAGAAGCCTATTTAGATCGTACTCTTTTAAAATTTCTGAGATATTTATCAAAGGATTTTGCTCTGGAAATTTAGAGTGCTCAAGATCAAATGAGCTAACTGCGTCATCAAATAAAGTGGCTAGCTTTTTGCTCAAAAATGCTTCGTCTTTTGCGGCAGCAAGCATATTTTTAGTGCGCTCGTTTCTAAGAAGGGCTAAATTTTCATAAATTCCCTCTAAGCTGCCATACTCAGCCAAAAGCTTCTTAGCTCCTACTGCGCCGATACCTTTGACGCCTGGGATGTTGTCCGAGCTATCGCCTGCGATCGCTAGAAAGTCCCTTACTTGTGCCGGATAAACTCCATACTTTTCAAAGCAGCTTGCGCTATCGTGGTCGATCTTGCTTTGCGGGCTGTAGATGCTCACTTTGCCGTCTTCTATGAGTTGATAGAGGTCTTTATCGTGGGTGACTATTCGCACAAATATATCTTTGTCTTTACAAAATTTAACCGCACTTGCGATGATATCATCGGCCTCGTAGCCCTCGCGGCTAAGGCTGTAAAGCCCCATTTTTTCTATCATATCTATGCAAACCGGAAGCTGTTCTTTTAGCTGAGCTGGTGGCTCGCTCCTGTTTGCTTTGTAATCACCTAAAATTTCGTGGCGCAGGGTCTTGCCTTTGCTATCAAGTGCGAAGATGAGATAGTCGCTTTGGTATTCATCCTTGAGGCTTGCTATAAAATTTGCAAAGCCACTTATCATACCGCTTGGCTTGCACTCGCGGTTTTTAAGTCCGCTCATGGCGTAGTAGAGCCTAAAAAAGAAACCAAAAGTGTCAATAATCGTAAGTGTTTTCATTTTTATCCTTTGTGTAATTTTATGAAATTTAGGCAAAAAATAGGCTGATTTATAAAAATTTTTGATATTATGGCGGACATTACAAATAAAAAATCACAAAAATAAAAAGCTTTGAGGTCATGAAAAAAATAGTTTTTTTACGTATCAATCCAAATGCGGTCGGTGGTGCCGAACGCTATTTAAGAAGGCTTACTAAAGCCCTAAAAGACGTAGGTATAGATACATCTATACGCTCATATCTAGGAGAGGCTAGGATCTCGTCATGGAAAAAGGCTTTGAGATTTAACGCACAGGTAAAACGCCAGAAACAAAGCGATGAAGTATATTTTAGCTTGGAGCGAGTGAGCTGCGCAGATATTTATAGAGCAGGGGACGGCGTGCATAAAATTTATCGTGCCACAAAGCCATTTTGGTGGGTTAATCCTCTAAATTTTGTCTATCCATATCTAGAAAAACGTTGCTTTAAAAATTCTAAAAAGATAATCGCAAATTCAAACTACATAAAAGAGCAAATCATCTCAGCTTACGGTGTCGATGAGTCAAAGATCGTTACCATTTACAACGGTATAAATTTGCCACAAAAGGTAGAAAAAGGAGAAGCAAAGCTTAGCGTATGCGAAGAATTTGGACTCGATTACAATTTGCCAATTGTGCTTTTTGTCGGAAATGGCTTTAAAAGAAAAGGAGCAAAGGACTTTTTGCTTCTTGTCTCAAAGCTAAAAACGCCAGTAAATGCGCTAATAGTAGGCAAAGATAAAAATTTAAATTCATATAAGAAGCTAGCAAAAAAGCTAAAAATAAAGGCATTTTTTACAGGTGAGCAAAAAATGACTGCAAAATTTTATGAAGCAAGCGATATTTTTATATTTCCAACACACTATGAGCCATTTTCAAATGTCGTTCTAGAGGCGCTTAGCTTTAAAAATATTGTCTTTACAACGGCTCAAAATGGGGCAGCTGAAATTTTAGAAAATCGTTTTATCATGCGTGAACCAAATGATGAAAGTATACTGGAGCTAGTAGAGCAGGTGCTTAATGATAATGACATGATGAGAGAGCTGCAAGAGAAGGCATTTGCGCTTTCACAAAAATTTAGTATAGAAGAAAATGCAAGCAAAACTCTTGAAATCATAAACGAAGTGCTAAATTTGGAGTAAAAGTGAGAGTGTTTATAGAGCTTCCGACTTGGCTTGGAGATGCTGTGATGGCGAGTGCAGCGATAGAAAATTTAAGTAAAAATGCTAAAAATATTGTATTTTTTGGCTCTTATGTGGCCTGTGAGCTTTACAAATCACATCCAAAGTGCGAAAAAGTAGTCATTGACGATAGTAAAAAGCAAAACTCAAGATATTTAAGTCTTATAAAAACGGCTAGCAAGCTTGGAAAATTTGATATCGCTATTAGTTTTAGAAGCTCATTTGCTAGTAAATTTTTACTATTTTTTCTAAAAGCAACGCAAAAATTTTGCTTTAAAAAGAGTAGCGAGAGCTTGCATCAGGTGCAAAAATATCTAAATTTCATAAAGCAAAGCCTAAATTTAAAAGAAATTTCAAACGAACTAAAAATTTATTATGAAGCTAAAAAAAGCGAGCAAAAACTCCTCGTGCTAAATCCAGGTGCTAGCTATGGAAGTGCTAAAAGGTGGTATCCGCACTATTTTGCAGAGGTTGCTCTGCACTTTAAAGATAAATTTGATGTAAAGATCACTGGCTCGAAAGCCGAGCTTGAAATTTGCAATGAAATCGAGCAAATGCTCTTACAAAATGGCATGAAATGTGAAAATTTAGCCGGAAAAACGAGCATAAAAGAGCTTTGCGAGGTCATAGGTTCTATAAAAAATGGTATCTTTTTGACAAACGATAGTGGTCCTATGCATATCGCAGCTGCTTATAAAGTGCCACTTGTGGCTCTTTTTGGACCGACTAAATTTAAAGAGACTAACCCATGGCAAGATGAAAGTGCGAAGATAGTGCATTTAAATTTAGAGTGTATGCCATGCATGAAGCGAGTGTGTCCTATAAAAACACATACCTGTATGAAGGAGCTTACGCCAAAAATAGTTATCACTGAAATAGAGCTGCTAAGAAAAAAATTAAATTTTTGAAATTCTAAACATAATTAAATATATACATAAAAAATTAAAAATTTTAGTTTTTATTTGATTACATTTTTACTAAATATTTGACATTGGTTATCAATATAGCTATAATCACGCAAAAATTTTTACTAAGAAGGTATTATGGAGCTAATTAAACATCACATTGATCATGTAATTATTGCGATTTTAGGCATTATGAGTTTTTTTGTACTTTGGTATACGATTGAGCGTATCATTTTTTATTCACGCGTTGATATAAAAGGCTATAAAAGTATTGAAGCGCTTGAAGAAGCACTAACCAAAAATTTAACCACACTTTACATTATCTACTCAAATGCACCATATATAGGACTTCTTGGTACAGTTGCTGGAATTATGATCACATTTTATGATATGGGTATGGCAGGCGGAATCGATACTAAAAGCATAATGGTCGGCCTCTCTCTTGCATTAAAAGCAACTGCTTTTGGACTACTTGTGGCAATACCAACTTTGATGATTTACAATGGTTTTGTCAGAAAAGTAGATGTGATGCTAAATAGATACAAGGCTGAAAATGCGTCTAAATAAAAAAGATGGGTTAAATATTGTCCCATTTATTGATATTATGCTTGTTTTGCTCGCCATCGTGCTTAGTATTTCGACTTTTATCGCTCAAGGCAAGATATCTATTGATCTTCCAAGTGCAAACAGTGCTGAGCAAAGCAAAGAGGACGATAAAAAGGTAAGTGTAGTAATTGATAAGGATAATAAATTTTTTATAGATGATGTAGAAATTTCTGAGAACGAACTTAAAGATAAGTTAAATGCGGTTGATATAAAGACATTGATCGAACTAAAAAGCGATAAAAATTCGAAATTTGATAGCTTCGTCAAAGTAATTGATATATTAAAAGAGAAGGGCCACGAAAATTTTGCAATCCAAACAATCTCTGAATAAAATTTCAAATTACAGCGGCTTAGCTGTTTCGCTTATAGTGCATGGAGCAGCAGTATATTTTTTGCTTTCACATGATTTTGATGAGATAAAAATAGGTGAGCAAAAACCGATAAAAATAGCTCTTAATTCATTTACTCCAGTGCCACAAGTCTCAGCACCTCAAATAGCGGAGCAAATGCTTATCCCAGAGCCAACTCCACCAGCTCCACCACCACCGCCAGAGCCACCAAAACCTGAGCCAAAGCCAGAACCAAAACCTGAACCTAAAAAGGTGGAGAAACCAAAGCGTGAAATAAAAAAGGTAGAGCCTAAAAAAGAGAAAAAAATAGAGCCTAAGCCTGAACCGGTAATTGCTCAGCCAGTGCAGCCTATTGTACCGCCAGCTAGTGTAAATACAAATTTGCCAGCCAATAACAAGTCTATCGCTGCAGCTCCAGTTCAAAATGTAACACCTGAGCTAAATTTATCAAATTCACAAGGCGATGAAGATTTTACGAAAGTTATAATCGCAGTTAAGAGGCATAAAAGTTACCCAAATAATGCTAGACGTATGAAACATCAAGGAGTTGTAGAAGTTAGGTTTTTACTCAAGCAAGACGGCAGCATAGATGAACTTAAAGTTAGTAAAAGCTCTGGTTTTGAGTCGCTTGATAATGGTGCTTTAGAAAATATCCAAAGAGCAAGTTCTGAGTTTCCAAAGCCTAAACAAGATCGTTATCTGCGCTTTCCTATTTCATATACACTAAAATAAATTACGAGCTTATTTAAGCTTGTAATTTATTATCTGTTTTGTAGAATTTCTTTTATATTTCAAGTCAAAATAGAAAAACATAACTTATTTTATTTAAAAAAGTGTGTATTTTAAACTTGCTTTAAATATTAAACATGTATAATCTGACTTTCTTTAACGAGTGGTTGGATAGCTCAGTCGGTAGAGCAGCAGACTGAAAATCTGCGTGTCGGCAGTTCGATTCTGCCTCTAACCACCATTAACCTTTCCTTAAACATCAATCATTTTTCTCTTGGTTCTATTAAATTTCGTATTTACAAGGCTTTTATACTATTTTTCTAGGTTATTTATAAAATTTAAATAAATTTTTATTATTAATAAATTTAAAATATAACAATGCTATTTTCATTTTATATATTCTAAGACAAACAAAATCTTCAAGATCAAATAAAAATTTTGTAAAAGACAATCTTGTAAAAATTTATCCTAAATAAGCCTTATTAATCAAAATGTTATATTTGTATCAAATCATCCTTAAAATATAAGTTTAATCTAAATCCATAAGAGATATAATCTTGATTAAATTTATATTAACTTAGGAGGTTTCATGGATTTTCTCATGAATTTAAGTGAAGGCATGCAGTTTGTTATCCAGCTTCTCATCGTCCTTATCTGTTTGTTCTACGGAGCTAAAAAAGGCGGTATCGCGCTTGGTATGCTAGGCGGTATCGGTCTTATAGTCCTCGTTTTTGGATTTAATATCGAGCCTGGTAAGCCTGCTATCGATGTTATGCTAACTATCCTCGCTGTTGTTGTGGCAAGTGCTACGCTTCAAGCTAGTGGTGGTCTTGATGTTATGCTTCAAATAGCAGAAACTATACTTAGAAAAAATCCAAAGTATGTAAGTATCTTGGCTCCATTTGTAACATGTACGCTTACTATTTTATGCGGTACTGGACACGTTGTTTATACCGTGCTTCCTATCGTTTATGATATCGCTATCAAAAATGGTATCCGCCCAGAGCGACCAATGGCAGCAAGCTCAATAGCTTCACAAATGGGTATCATCGCTAGCCCAGTTTCAGTTGCTGTTGTAACTCTTACAAGCTTTCTTATTAATGCTAAAACTCACCTAGCTGGCTTTGATGGATATTTAGATCTTTTAAAGATTACAATTCCATCAACATTTTGCGGTGTTTTGGCGGTAGGAATTTTTAGCTGGTTTAGAGGCAAAGATCTTGATAAAGACGAAGTATTTCAAACAAAGCTTCAAGATCCTGAGTTTAAAAAATATGTTTATGGCGATAGTGCGACACTTTTAGGTAAAAAGCTTCCTGGCTATCAATGGGCTGCGATGTGGATATTTTTAGGCTCTATCCTTGTAGTTGCGCTTCTTGGATATTTTAAAGATCTTCGCCCAAGCTGGACTACTTACAAAGACGCAACAGTCGTTCAAGTAATAGCCAACCTTCCAACTGAGCAAAAAGTCTTAAAAACCTTAAAAATAAAAGATGCTAGCATCCAAACAGAGGCGGCTGAGCTAAAAGTAGCAAACGATAAGCTAAATGCTAATCAAAAAGCTCAATCAGTCAAAATCATCGGCAAAGATGCAAATCAAACTCTTACTCGTACGGCTGATGGCGCAGTAACATATATAAATGAAAAAGGCGCAAAAGAAGAATTTCAAGGTGCTTACATCAATATAAGCAACAAACAAGCATCTTCAAAAAGCCTAAGCATGGTTCATGTTATCCAAATTTTCATGCTTTTAACTGGTGCTATCATCTTAATCTTTACACCAACAGATGCTAGCAAGATCGGTAAAAACGAGATATTTAGATCAGGTATGATTGCTCTTGTTGCAGTTTTTGGTATCTCTTGGATGGCTGAGACTATGTTTGCAGTACACACTCCGATGATGAAGGAGGCGCTAGGAAGCATCGTAAAAGAGCACCCTTGGACTTATGCGGTTATGCTTTTGATTATCTCAAAATTTGTAAATTCTCAAGCTGCAGCCTTGGTTGCTTTTGTGCCATTAGCATTAAATATCGATGTTAATCCTGCTATCATTCTAGCCTTTGCACCAGCTTGCTACGGATACTACATCCTGCCAACATATCCAAGCGACCTTGCGGCTATCCAGTTTGATAGAAGCGGTACGACACATATTGGTAAATTTGTTATCAATCACAGCTTTATCATTCCGGGACTTATTGGTGTTATATCCTCTTGTATATTTGGCTATATTTTTGCAACCGCTTTTGGATATCTATAATAGATAATTTCTCTTGCTGCTAGTAATTTCTAGTGGCAAGAGCAGAATTTATCAAAGCTTATCTTTAAATTTTTGTTTATTGCTCATATAAACGAAGCTTAGCACTTCGGCTACGGCCCTAAAAAGATGTGCTGGTATCGTATCATCGACTTCACAAATTTTATAAAGCTCTCTTGCGAGTGGTGGATTTTCATAAATTTGCACACCATTTTCAACGGCTATTTTTTTGATTTGTAGTGCTAAAAAATCAACACCTTTTGCAAGTATTATCGGTGCTTCGTCACGACTTTTATCATATCTTATCGCCACGGCGTAGTGAGTAGGGTTTGTGATGACTACGTCAGCTTGTGGGATATTTTGCATCATTCGACGCTTGGCTGCACGCATTTGGGCTTGACGAATTCTGCCTTTTACCTGCGGATCTCCTTCCATTTGCTTATACTCATCTTTTATCTCTTGCTTGCTCATACGAAGGTCTTTAAAATATTGAAAGCGCACGATAAGAAGGTCAATAAGTCCGATCACGAAAAGTATAAAAAGCATGACACTAACAAGAATAATAAGCTTTTCTTTTAGCCAAGCAAGCTGATCAAACATAGAAAAAAAGAGCGTGTGCGGTAGCTCCTTTATAAACTGCAAGAAAAAATAAAATCCAACACCAAAGACGATGCTAACTTTTAGCACGATTTTAATACTGTCTATCACTTTTTTCATCGAGAATAAATTTTTTAGCCCTTTTAGCGGATTTATCTTGCCAAAATTTGGCATTATGGGTTTTGTGGTAAAGATAAATCCAAACTGCATTACATTTGCGATGACACCAGCGATCGCTACGCAGATACAAACTGGAAGTATCATAAGAAGCGACCTTGCAAAGGTATTTATGACGATTAGTTTCACTGTCGGTAAGGTAAGTGGCTGACCGATAAATTTTGAGTAATAGATATAAAGTGAGATGATCTGTTCTTTCATAAAATTTAGCATTGCAAGTAATACGCCAATAGCAATAACTAGGGTCACGAACCCAGCTAGGTCCTGACTTTTGGGGACATTACCATCCTTTTTGGCATCTTCTATCTTTTTGGGGGTCGCTTCTTCGGTTTTTTCTTGATCTTCGTCTGCCATTATTATCCTGAGTTTGGTTAAATTTTGGCGATTATATCTAAAGCGAGGTTAAATTGAAGTATTTCTTATGTAGTCAAGCTATAGTAAATCTTATACAAAGTAGACTAATAATTAATACTATTCAATAAAAATAAATAAGATATATCTTATCTTGAATAACTAAAACTACTTAAAAATAATTTCTAATAAATAATAAAATTTATTTATATTTAACTATAAAACATTATAATTATGATCTAACTCTATTTTTAAAGGAGCATTTAATGAAAATTAAGTCAGTTTTGTTGGGTTTGGTTGCGTTAGCGACGGCGCTAAACGCTCAAAATTTGATCCAAGACGCGCTAGATGCGGGTCTAGTCGCTATCCCTAGCGATCCAAAGGCGCTAACCAAAGCGATAAACGAAGCTTCTCCGGATACTGAGAAATATCCAACCACTATGGCTGCTTACGAGCTTGGTAAGAGGCTTTATTTTGATCCGAGATTATCAAAATCCGGCATTATCAGCTGCAACACCTGTCACAACTTGGGCTTAGGCGGAGCGGACGGCGTACCTGCATCTACAGGTCACAAATGGACCCCAAACCCTCATCACGTAAATGCTCCGACGGTTTACAACTCCGTATTTAACTCGGTGCAGTTTTGGGATGGACGCGCCGCTCACCTAGCCGCTCAGGCTGCCGGCCCGATGACTGCTATGCCGGAGATGGCTTCTACTCCGGAGCTTGTCGAGCAAAGGCTAAAATCGATCCCAGCGTATGTGAGCGAGTTTAAGGCCGCGTTTAATAGCGACGTGAGCTTTGAGTTGGTAACGACGGCCATAGGTATCTTTGAAAGAACGCTCGTAACTCCGTCTAGATTCGATAAATTTTTAGAAGGCGACGAGACTGCGCTAAACGGCGCTGAGAAAAAAGGACTAAAAACCTTCATCGACAAGGGTTGCGCTACATGCCATAACGGCATAAACTTGGGCGGTACTTTACAGCCGTTTGAGGTTGCGGGCAAATATGAATTTGCAAATTTGGGCGACTTTAAAGGCGATGCAAACGGTCTAGTAAAAGCTCCTACGTTACGCAACATCGAGCTAACGGCTCCGTATTTTCACAACGGTGCAGTTTGGTCGCTAAAAGATGCCGTCAAAATGATGGGTAGCGTACAGCTAGGTATCGAGATAAATGACAAAGAAGCCGCCGATATCGTGACGTTTTTAAATTCGCTAACAGGCAAAATGCCTAAAGTCGAATATCCGTCCTTCCCTGCATCTACCGAAAAGACCCCAAAACCGGAGCTTGACTACTAAGCTAAACAAAAAGGCGGATAAATTTCCGCCCCATTCAACTTAAATTTATAAATTTTTGGGTATCATCCGTTCCTTACAACCAACAAAGCTCCCCAAGTCTTTTGAAATCCAAAAGCGCTTTTTGGTCTTACCAAATTTAGAAAGGTAGAGTATGTCAAAATACGCTATATTTAAGCATGGCGGTAAGCAATATCGTGTTAGCGAGGGCGAGTACCTTAAGCTAGATCACTTTAGTGCTGAAGCTAAATCAACCGTTGAGATTACAGAAGTTTTAGCTGTAAATGACGGCGAAGTAAAGGTAGGTGCGCCATTTGTAAAGGGTGCAAAAGTTGTTCTTGAGGTCGTTAATGAAGGCAAAGACAAAAAAGTAGTTATCTACAAAAAACGCAGACGTAAAGACTCAAAACTAAAACGCGGCTTTAGAAGACAATTTACACGTGTAAAAGTCGTAAGTATCGCAGCTTAAGGAGATAAGATATGGCACACAAAAAAGGTCAGGGTTCAACCCAAAATAACCGTGATAGTATAGGACGCCGATTAGGTGTTAAGAAATTTGGTGGTGAGTTCGTTCGTGCTGGAAATATAATCATCCGCCAAAGAGGAACAGCAACTCACGCTGGAAATAACGTAGGTCTTGGTAAAGACCACACAATTTTTGCATTAGTCGATGGCTTTGTAAAATTTGAAAGACTTGATAAAAACAGAAAAAAAGTATCTGTTTATCCAGCTGCATAATCCTTGGGGCGAAAGCCCCTTTTTCTTTTAAATCCACTCAAAAATTTAATTTATCTTTTCTAATTCTTTGATTATTTTTCTAGCTCTATTTTTCCAAGTATTTTCACTTATGCTTTCATAAGCATTTTTTGAAATTTTATTTAGCTCATCATTACTTAACGTCTTTATATAGTTAAATTTTTCTTCTAGACTTTTTTTATCTCCTGCTTCGTACAAAAAACCATTTTTGCCATCTTTTACTATCTCGGCAACTGGTGGAAAATTTGGAGCTAAGACAACGTTTGAGTTTGCCATATACTCAAAAAGCTTTAGCGGAGTGCTATAAAGAGAATAAGCACTTTTTACACTAGGTATTATCAAAATTGTATTGTTTTTAATGAGACTTTTTACAACTTCTTTTTGAGGTAACATCCCTTTAAAACATACCAGACATTCGATCTTTCTTTCTTTAAGAGTATTTTTTAAATTTATAAAACTATTTCCACTATTTTTACCATAAAGATCGAGCCTTATTTTAGTTTTTGAAACAAAATCCAGCATCAAATCAAGGCCTTTCCATAACAAGAATGAGCCATAATAGTTTATACTTGAAAAATCAAAATCTTTCTTCTTAAAATCATAATCTTGTTTGCAGCCATTATAAACAACTGCCGAATTTGTTATTTGTAAGTCAAAAAATTTTCTAAGTTCATTTAATGTGCTGATATTGTGCGAAAAGATAAAATCAGCATCTTTTAGTATCTCTTTTTCCATATTATAAAGTGCTTTGTTACCCAAGGTAAAACACTCATGCGCTTCAAATACAACCTTTTGATTGGATATTTTATTTTCTAGTAAAAATTTAGCTATCTTTAAATGTCTCGTATAAAATATTGCGTCTTTATTTGAATAGTTATTTATTATCTTTTTTAGAAAAAAATTAAAAATTTTATTACTTTTTAAAAATAGAATCCTTTTTCTTACAAACAATATGTCATTAGCTTTTAGCTTTAAAGCGAATTTCTCATTTACATCATTTAAATTTAAAGGAGACTGCGGTAAGACCAGTTTAGCATCGCACATATTACTAAGCTCAAAAAATGTATTTAGTATTGCTATCTCTCTTGCATTACCTTGCGGAATTTGTTCTGGATATATGTAAAATAGTTTCATAAATCACTCCTTGTATTTGTACAAAACACTATAAAAAGACCAAGCATTACATAAAGATGAGTAAAGTATATGGTCTCAAATAGTCCCCTAAATATATAAGTGCAAAGTATGCTTCCAAATATTGCTATATAAAATTTGTTGTTTGATAAATACCTTTTAAAAGAGACAAAAAGCATATAAAAAACAAGCGCAACAAAAAAAGCAGTACCTACTACACCGTAATGATAATACTGACCAATAAATACTGGCTCGTCATGATGTGGGTACTTGGTTCCGTCAGCACCTATACCAGTTGGGCCAAGGTCGTCATTGTTAATATTTTTATCATTTAAAAATTTAGTATATTGCTTACCACCAAAACCTATGCCTATATAAGCCCTATCAGAGCTAAAAAGAAGCGGTAATCTTTTTGTTAAAATATCTACTCTACCAGAAGTATAAAATCCTTGCGCAACTTTTAACTGCAAAAGCGTGGAGTTATAGTAGACGCAAGCAGAGGCAGCAAGTAAAATTAAGCAAATTATTATAAATTTTTTATTAAAAAGATCAATTTTTTCTTTCTTAGATGTTAAAATCAACATTGCTACTAAGCTCAAAGCAAGTGCAAGCCATGAGCCTCTTGCTCCTGTAAGCAAAATAAAAATTAAGCTAATAATGATATTAAAAATAGTAATAAAAAATTTATAAAAATTATTTTTTATAAAAAATAGTGATATCAAAGAAAAAATGAATAAATTATCAAAAAAACTTGAATAAAATCTATCGATAGGTTGAATCAATTGATTTTTTGTATTTCTTAAATTTAAAAGCGTTCCTTCTTCTATTCCTTTTACAAAAAAATGCAAATTATCTAAGCTTAAAGCTATAACCATGGCAAAAAACAACCATTTTGAATTTTTATAACTACCATCATGCCAAAGGAGAATAATAAAAATAAATACAAAAGCTCGTTTAAATTCACTAAATGCTGAAAGAAATGCATTCTGGGTAGTGTCATAAGGAAAAATTGATATTCCAAAAACATATAAATTTAGTAAAATAAAAAGCAGCAATATAGTTTTATTGTTTTTTATATTATTTTTTATATTTTCTAATGTATTTTTAGTATTAATAATAAAAAGAATCATAGTTGAAAATAGAGCCAAATATATACCTAAATTCTTCACAGCAGTAATATGTTCGTTATATTGACCTATCAAAAAAAGAGATAAGAAAAATAAGATAGCTCTTTTTAAAAATATTATTAATTTTGGCTTATTTTGAATTATCATTTAAAACTTCTTTATAAATTTTTTGTACATCATCAGTAATTTTATCCCAGGAAAAATTCTCTTCGCACATTTTTCTAGCATTTGTAATAATTTTTAATTTGTCCGAATCCTTTAAATTTAAAATATACTCCTTTATATTTTTAGCAAAATTCTCAAACTCAAAAAGCTTACAATTTTCACCATCCAGCATATACTCTTTACTACCACCACCTGCTTTTGCTATAACAAAACTCTCACAGCTCATGGCTTCTATGCCGACCATGCAAAACGATTCTTTATCATTTAAAGGGATGATTGTAAAATCAAAGTCATTATATGCGGCGTGAACTTTATCTGGTGAGATATTGTCAAGAAATTCTATATTGTTTAGGTTGTATTCTTTTATCTTTTTAACAAGACTTTTGTAGTATTCATAATTATCTTTTCTTTTAATTATTTCACCTATTATTTTAAAATTGTACTCAGATAAATTTTTAAATTCTCTTGCTAGTTCAATCATGTATTCAACATTTTTTTGACTAACTATTCTTCCCACAAAACCAATAATAATTTTTTTATCTTTTTTAAAATTTATTTTTTTAAATTTATCTATATCTACACCATTTTTTATAACTTTATAAATTTTTGCATTTGGTAGACCTTCAAAATTCTTCATAAGAAAATCACTACAAGTTATAACGGCATCAAGCTTATCAAAATTTTTATTTTTAAAATCATAAAAATTATGCAGGTGAAGGATCACTTTTATATCTTTATTCCAAGTTTTTATCTTTTTTGCTAACTTCTCTACACTATTATGATAGTTTTGAAAATGCACAATATCAGGATTTATTTTTTTTATCTCATTGAAAACTCTATCATTATAAGAGTAGACGTCCCATCCTAATATTTTTTGAAAAATTCTTTTATAAATTTTTGAAAGGCGAATCCTATGATGATAAACACCATCCCTATATTCTTTTAAAGGTAAAAACTCATCATCTATGCAAATAGTGTGAGGTTCATAAAACCAGAGCCTCTTTGCTACTTCATTTGTCCAAGTCTGAACAGCAGCACCCTTGAGTGGGGGTATGGCATAAAAATTACTTACATAAGCTACTTTTTTCATAATTCAACCAGTTCCTGTGCAAATTTTGACCACTCGTACATGTCTTTTATGCTCTCTCTTGGTCTTAAATTTTCTATATTTTCTAGCGTTAAATTTATCTTTTCTATCATGTCGCTTTCATCAGAAATTTTAAATTTATACCCATTTACTCCATCTTTTATTATTTCTTTCATGCCACCATTTATGCTAACTACACAAGGTTTATTGGCAGACAAGGCTTCAATTACGGTTATGCCAAAAGCCTCATGACCAATGCTTGGCTGTAGATAGATGTCGCAGGCGTTATAATACTGATTTAACTCATCATGCCTGATAGCACCGATAAAAATAACCTTTTGGCTTACATTAAGTTTGGTTGCTAGCTCTCTTAGACTTTGTAAATTTTCACCATCGCCAACAAGCATAAATTTAGCGTTTTTGATCTTATCTATATTTTTCACCATCATGCCAAAGCCTTTCCAGCCAACTACTCTACCAACGCTTCCTATCAAAATTTCATCACTCTTTACGTCAAATTTTTCTCTTATTTTTTCTTTTAGTGATGCATCTGGATAAAACTTCTCTTTATCTACACCGTTATAAACCACTTTTATCTCTCTGTCATATCTTTTTCGTAAAATGTCTGCATTTGCGTCACTCACACTAATGATCTTATCAATAAATTTAACAAAAAAGCGATCAAAAAAATAAAAATCCTCTCCACCACTTACAAATATAGTCTTTAAATTTTTATCATGTTTTTTAAGTAGGTATGCTACAAAAAAATCAAATGGTTTATGAATAACTAAAACATCAAATTTTTGAGACTTCAAAAATTTTCTAGCATTAAAATAAAAACTAACTCTCTCAATAAATTTCCTAAATCTATTACCTAGTTTTAAAACCTTCTCTCTTGGACAAAAGTTAAACATTTTTAGATCAATATTACTTTCTTTTAAAAAGGCTGGCACAAATTTACCTCGCCCAGTACAAATAGTGACTTTATGGTCTTTCATAAGCTCTTTAGCCACAGAATAATAAAAAGTTTCAACACCACCTATTTTTAATGCAGTTGTTACATTGTAAAGTAGAATTTGCAAGATTTTATTCCTTGAATTAGTTTTTGGGCTAATTCTATCATAAAAGCAGCTTTCACATTGATGAGATTTAATAAAAAACAAATTTTAATTATTTAAAAGATATAATCCAGCCCAAATTTAAAAATAAAAAATAGATAAATTTAAGGTAAAAAATGTTTATAGATAGTGCAAGATTGACTCTAAGTTCGGGGCATGGTGGAGCTGGAGCTGTGAGTTTTCGTCGCGAAAAACATGTCATTTTGGGTGGTCCTGATGGCGGAGATGGCGGAGATGGCGGAGATGTTTATTTTGTTTGTGACAACAACACCCATACTTTAGCAAACTATAAGGGTAAAAGAGCCATGAAAGCTGGTAATGGTGAAGCTGGCATGGGTAAGCGAATGACTGGCAAAAAGGGCGAAAATTTAGAACTCATAGTCCCTCCTGGCACAGCTGTTTATGATGCCCAGACAAATGAGCTGCTCTGTGATATAGTTAGCGAGGGTCAAAAGACGCTATTTTTAAAGGGTGGTAAAGGTGGACTTGGAAATTTTCACTTTAAAAGCTCTATCAACCAAGCTCCAGAATACGCACAAAAAGGTATGCCTGAAGAGAGCATTGAAGTAAGGCTTGAACTAAAGCTGATCGCTGACGTGGGCCTTGTTGGCTTTCCAAATGTTGGTAAATCAACGCTTATTTCAACAGTATCAAATGCCAAACCACAGATCGCAAACTACGAATTTACGACGCTTACACCAAAGCTTGGCCTTGTTGAGGTCGATGAGTTTAGTGGCTTTGTCATGGCTGACATCCCTGGTATCATCGAAGGGGCGAGCGATGGACGCGGTTTGGGCGTTAAATTTCTAAAGCATATCGAGCGAAATAAAATTTTACTTTTTATGATAGACGGAGCAAACTATAGAAGTATGAGCGAGCAGTTTAGTGTGCTAAAAGAGGAGGTCGCTAAATTTTCAAGCGTACTTGCAAGTAGGGACTATGCTATCGCTATCACCAGAGTCGATGCGGCGGAAAATTTAGATGAAAAAATAAGAGAATTTATGAAAAGTATAAATTTAGAGCCAAATCAAGTTGGTAAATTTGTCTATAAGCAAGACCTATACAGTTTTGACACGAAAAAACCATACTTTGTTTTGCCAATCTCGTCAGCGACAAATGAGAACATAGATGAGCTTAAATTCGCACTTCTTGAGCTACTTAAAAATGAGCTTTGAGTTGTAACTTTTTGGCGCTTTGGGCATAGATCTTTAAGAGTATAAAATGAAGAAAATTTTTTGCATTATGCTATTTTGTCTTGGTGCATATAGCTGTGATCCAGCGGATCCGGCGTATATGTTTTTGGATTACAATGACATAGATCGTGACGGCATGCTAAATTTAGATGAGTGGACGTCCTGCAAAGTGCCATCAGGACTAAAAATAGCACCAGATCTATACACTAGTGAGGAATTTAAGAGACTGGATCTTGATCGTAGTGGCAAAGTTAGCATTAATGAGCTAGGAAGTTTGATATTTCAAAAGATTGACTGGCGTGAAGATCCATGCGTCTTTTGGCCGCCAAGCAGTCAAAAAGCAGATCAAAATAAAAGTCGTTGAAATTTAAAGGAAAGTGATGAATGTAGTTTTTATGGGGACGCCTGACTATGCCGTTAGGATACTTAGGCACCTAAAAGAGGCTGGCTTTAATATAAAAGCGGTCTTTACCCAGCCTGATAAGCCAGTTGGCAGAAAGCAAATTTTAACCCCAAGCGAGGTGAAAATTTATGCGCAAAACGAGCTAGTAGGCGTACCTGTCCTTACTCCAAATACACTAAAAGATGAGGCAGTTATTGCCGAGCTAAAGGCATTTGAACCCAAATTTATCGTGGTGGCAGCTTATGGCAAGATTTTACCCCAAAGCGTTTTGGACGTGGCAATTTGTATAAATTTGCACGCTTCGATCTTGCCTAAATACCGTGGCGCAAGCCCCATTCAAAGCGCGATCCTAGCAGGCGAGAAGCAAACTGGCGTCACAGCTATGCTAATGGATGCTGGGCTTGATACTGGCGATATGCTAGACTTCATCTACACGCCTTGCGAGAGCAAGATGTCAAGCGAGCTTTTTAGTGAGCTAGGCGAGCTTGGCGGTGAGCTAATCGTAAAAGTACTTAAAAATTTTGAAAATTTAAAGCCACAAAAGCAAGACGATGCGCAGGCCACGCACTGCAAAAAAATAAGTAAAAGCGACGGGCTTTTTGGCTTTGATGAAGGGGCGGGTCAAATTTATAATAAATTTCGTGCGCTTACACCTTGGCCGGGGCTTTATTTGGCAAGTGGGCTAAAAATTTTATCTCTTGGGCTAAGCGAAAAAAGTGGTAAAAGTGGAGAAATTTTAAGCATAGAAAAAGATCACGTTGTGGTTGCTTGCAAGGGTGGGGCGGTCAAAATTTACGAGCTTCAAGAGCCAAGTAAAAAGTCAACAAACGCAAAAGCATATATAAATGGTAAGCGTCTTAGTGTTGGCGATGAATTAAAATAAATTTAAAGGAGCGGTTATGAAAAATGCGCTAAGCATAGCAGGTGTTGATCCAAGTGGTGGAGCTGGAGTTTTGGCTGATATAAAGGTCTTTATAGCACACGGCGTATATGCGATGGGAGCGATCACAGCGGTCACTGCTCAAAATACAAAGGGCATATTTGGCATGCAACTAGTTGATGCTAAGCTCATCGAGGATCAGATAAGAGCGATATTTGATGATATAAGAGTTGATGTG
Source organism: Campylobacter concisus (assembly GCF_002092855.1). Taxonomy (NCBI): domain Bacteria; kingdom Pseudomonadati; phylum Campylobacterota; class Epsilonproteobacteria; order Campylobacterales; family Campylobacteraceae; genus Campylobacter; species Campylobacter concisus. The sequence continues at coordinate 634,260 of NZ_LVLC01000001.1, read as the reverse complement.
ATAAAAATAGGCGTTGTCCCAAGCGTGGATATCATAAAATGCGTCGCAAAAACGCTAAAAGAGATCAAAAATTTACCGCCACTCGTGCTTGATCCTGTTATGAGCTGTAAAAATGGCGACATCTGGCTAGAGGGTGCTGCAAAAGATGCGATCGTGGAGGAGCTATTTCCACTTGCGAGCGTGATCACGCCAAATATCTTTGAAGCACGCGAAATTTTAAAGCGTGAGCTAAAGGGCGAGAGCGAGCTAAAAGAGGCTTGCAAGGATCTATTAAAATTTGGCACAAAAAGCGTCTATCTAAAGTGTGGCGAGATAGAAGGCAAGTCGCTTGATATATTTTATGATGGCAGTGAATATGAAATTTTTAGCGATGAGCGTATAAAAACGACCGCAACTCACGGCTCAGGCTGCTCGCTATCAAGTGCGATCGCTTCAAATTTAGCAAATGGCCAAAGCCTAAAAGAGAGCGTGAAAAAAGCCCATGACTATATCTTTAACGCTATCAAAAACGCGGTCATCATCGGCGGTGGACAAAATCCGGTAAATCACTTCTATAAATTTAAGGTGTGATTTGAAAGTAGAGTTTTTTCAAAGTCTGCCTTCGACACAGGAATTTTTGATAGACGCCCTAAAAAATGGCGAGATAAAGCCCCCACACATGATCGTGGCGTATAATCAAACAAAAGGTGTTGGTAGTCGCGGCAACAGCTGGGAGGGGCTTGGCGGAAATTTATTTATGTCATTTTGCATAAGTGAAGATGGGCTACCAAGCGACATACCACCGCCATCTATCTCAATATATTTTTCTATGCTGATGCGTGAGGTCTTGAGCGAACTTGGCTCAAAGTGTTGGCTAAAATGGCCAAATGATTTTTACGTGGACGAGCGCAAAATAGGCGGTACTTTGACAAATAAAGTGGATGAAATTTACATTTGCGGCATGGGGATAAATTTAGCTAGCGCACCCGAAAACGCGGGCATTTTGGATATAAAAACTAGCGTAGATGAGCTAGTTTGGGGCTTTGTTAGCATGCTTGATAAAAAGATTTTATGGAAGCCAATTTTTAGCAAATTTAGGATAGACTTTTGCAAGTCAAAAGGTTTTATTACGCATATTGCAAATAGAGCTGTTTCGCTTCAAGATGCTGAAATTTGCGATGATGGAGCGATCTTACTAAATGGGGAAAAGGTATATTCGTTAAGATGAGCGAGATAATAACAATAGCTAATCAAAAAGGCGGTGTTGGCAAGACTACAACAGCCGTAAATTTAGCCGCGTCACTGGCAGTTGCTGAGAAAAAAGTATTATTAATAGATATTGATCCACAGGCAAATGCGACAACCGGACTTGGCTTTAGTAGAAGTGACTATGAGTTTAATATCTATCACGTATTAACAGATAGAAAAAAGCTATCGCAAATCGTGTTAAAAACTGAGATCCCAACACTTTTTTTAGCTCCATCAAACATCGGACTTGTCGGCATTGAGCAAGAATTTAACGATCAAAATAAGGATTATAAACTAATCCTTAAAAATAAAATTTCAGAAGTTGTAAACGATTATGATTTTATCATCATCGATAGTCCTCCGGCACTTGGTAGCATTACGATAAATGCTCTTAGTGCAAGTGATAGTGTTATCATCCCGATTCAATGTGAATTTTATGCACTTGAGGGGCTAGCGCAGATCCTAAATACAGTCAAGATTATTAAAAAAACGATAAATCCAAAGCTAAATATAAAAGGCTTTTTACCGACCATGTTTAGTTCGCAAAATAATCTCTCAAAAGAGACAATTGCAAATTTAAAGCAGCATTTTGAAAATAAGCTCTTTAAGAGTAAGGACAACAAAGAGGAATTTGTGGTCGTTCCAAGAAATGTGAAACTTGCTGAAAGCCCAAGTTTTGGTAAGCCAGTGATACTTTATGATATAAAATCACCAGGCTCGATCGCATATCAAAATTTGGCATATTGTATTTTAAACTAAAAAATAAGGAAAAAAATGGCTAAAAAAGGTGGATTAGGGCGTGGACTTAGTGCGATACTTGAAGATGTAGAGCAGGCCTACAGCAAAGAGATTGCAAATTTAAACGACTCTGAGATAGTCGAAGAGATAAATATAGATGAAATTTTACCAAACCCATACCAGCCAAGAACGCATTTTGACGAAGAAGCTTTAAAAGAGCTAAGTGCCAGCATCAAAAGGCACGGACTGATCCAGCCAATAATCGTCATCAAAAAAGATGATGGCTATATGCTAATAGCCGGTGAGCGAAGATACCGCGCTACAAAGATGCTTGGAGCAAGCAAGATAAAGGCGATCATCGCTGACATCAAGTCTCAAAATTTAAGAGAGCTTGCACTTATCGAAAATATTCAACGTGAAAATTTAAATCCGATCGAACTCGCAAAGTCGTATAAAGAGCTTATAAATGAGTATAAGATCACACAAGATGGCTTGGCAAATATCATTCATAAAAGTAGAACACAAATAACAAATACGATGAGGCTTTTGCTTCTTAGCGACTATACGCAAAAACTTTTACAAGAAGATAAGCTAACGCAAGGTCACGCTAAAGTTATAGTTGGGCTTAGCACTGAAGAAGAAAAGATGGTTGTTGATACGATCATCGGTCAAAAGCTAAGCGTTAGAGACACAGAAATTTTAGTAAAAAAGATAAAAAATAAGGAAGAGATAAAAGACAAAAAGCCAAAAATTTCTGAGGAAATGAGTAAAAAACTATCAAATTTACAAGAAGTTTTTAAAAATTTAAAGATAAAAGCAAAAGTAAAATCTAGCAATCTAGTTTTAGAATTTAATAATATTTCACAGGTGGAAGAATTTATGGCTAGGCTAAAATAGAATTACAAATTTATTTTTATTTTTAGTAATTTATTGTAAAATCAGACTTTAATTTGAATATTAAATAAAACTTAATGATAAAATAAGGAGAGTGGATGTTAGAAATAGATGTGCCATTGATGCTTTTAACGGCTGTCGTTTTCTTGGTATTGATCGCTATTTTGAATTCCTTGCTTTATAAGCCAATGCTCAAATTCATAGATGCCAGAAATGCCTCTATAAAAAATGATGAAGAGAGTACTAGTAAAAATGCAAGTGATCTAAGTGTTCATGAAAAAGAGATTGAAGAGATTATATTAAACGCAAGGACTGAGGCCAATAAAATAAGGCAAGAAGCCTTAAATTTGGCAAAAGAAGAGTCTTTAAAAGAAGTAAATGCTATAAAAACTAGTTTAGAGGCTGATTACAATGAATTTTTAAATGCTCTAAGCTCCCAGAAAGATAACTTAAAAGCAGATCTATCAGCTAAACTACCTGAACTTAGAGCGGCTTTAAATGCCAAGCTCTCTAAAATTTAAAGGAATTTTATGAAGATAAAAATTTTATTTTTTCTAGCACTTCCATTTTTAGCATACGCTAGCGAGCATGGTGGAACAAACTACGACATAGTCGAGAGAACGCTAAACTTCTTACTTTTCTTTGCTATTTTGGTATATTTTGCAGCTAAGCCACTAAAAGCTCTTTATCAAAGCAGAATTGACAGGATCGCAAATAAGCTTGAAAGTATCCAAGAGAAGCTACGCGATTCTAAAGCCAAAAAAGATGATGCTCTAAAACGTGTTGAGGAAGCTAAACAAAATGCAAATTCCCTAATCGAAACTGCTAAAAAAGAGGCTTTAAATTTAGCTGCTAAGGTTAAAAGCGACGCTCAAAATGATATAGCAAATCTTCAAAAGAGCTATAAAGAGCAAAAAGAATTTGAAGAGCGCAAGATGACAAAAGGCGTTGTAAATGAAATTTTGAGCGACATTTTCTCAAGCGATAGCCTAAAAGTCGATCAAAAAGAGCTTGTAAATATTATACTTAAAAAGGTTAGCTAATGAATGAAGTAGTAGCTAAAAAATACGTAAAAGCGATCTTAAGCGATGTAAAATCCAATGAACTTAATGCATTTGTTGAAAATTTATCAGAGCTAGCTGCTGCTTTTGCTAGCAATAAATTTAAAAGCATTATAAGTTTGCCTACTTTAAAGGCTTCACAAAAGGTTAATTTTGTACTATCTTTGGTTAAAAGTCAAGATGTCAAATTTGCAAATTTTATTAAGCTTCTTGGCGCAAATAAAAGACTGGAGCTTATCCCAGCGATCTTAAACGAGATGAAGATAGAGCAATCTTTGCTTGAAAATACATATCGTGGCGAGATTATTGGAAATTTTGACCTAAGCGCTGAGCAGCTGAAAGCTTTGGAAGAGAATTTCTCTAAGAAATTTGACTCTAAGATCAAGCTTAATGGCTCAAAGAGCGAATACAACGGTGTAAAAGTTGAGTTAGATGATTTAGGTGTTGAGGTAAATTTCTCTATCGACAGACTAAAAAGTCAAATGAGTGAATATATATTAAAAGCAATTTAAAAAGGAGTGAAAGCGTGAGTGCAAAAATTAAAGCTGACGAAATTAGCACGATAATCAAAGAGCGTATTGAAAATTTTGATTTAAGTGTTGATGTAGAAGAGACCGGTAAAGTCATCTCAGTCGCTGATGGCGTTGCTAACGTTTATGGTTTGAAAAACGTTATGGCTGGTGAGATGGTTGAGTTTGAAAGCGGCGAAAAAGGTATGGCTCTTAACCTTGAAGAGAGTAGTGTTGGTATAGTTATCCTTGGAAAAACTAGCGGTATCACAGAAGGAAGCTCTGTAAAAAGGCTTAAAAAACTTCTACGCGTTCCAGTTGGTGACGCATTAATTGGTCGTGTTGTAAATTCACTAGGTGAGCCAATCGACGCAAAAGGCCCAATTGACGCTACTGAATCTCGCTTTGTCGAAGAAAAAGCAAAAGGTATCATGGCAAGAAAAAGCGTTCATGAGCCACTTCAAACAGGTATCAAAGCGATCGACGCACTTGTGCCAATCGGTAGAGGTCAAAGAGAGCTAATTATCGGCGACCGCCAAACTGGTAAAACAACAGTTGCAATCGATACTATCATCAACCAAAAAGGTCAAGATGTCATTTGTATCTATGTAGCTATCGGTCAAAAACAATCAACCGTTGCTCAAGTCGTTAAAAAACTTGAAGAGTACGGCGCTATGGACTACACGATAGTTGTAAATGCTGGTGCTAGTGATGCAGCTGCTCTTCAATACCTTGCTCCTTATGCTGGTGTAACAATGGGTGAATACTTTAGAGATAACTCTCGCCACGCATTAATCATCTATGATGACTTATCAAAACATGCGGTTGCTTACCGTGAGATGTCTTTGATCTTAAGAAGACCACCAGGCCGTGAAGCTTATCCGGGCGACGTTTTCTATCTTCACTCAAGACTTCTAGAAAGAGCAAGTAAGCTAAATGACGCACTAGGTGCGGGATCTTTAACAGCTCTACCTATTATTGAGACTCAAGCAGGAGACGTTTCAGCTTATATTCCAACAAACGTTATTTCTATTACAGATGGTCAAATTTTCCTTGAGAGTGACCTATTTAACTCAGGTATCCGTCCAGCGATCAACGTTGGTCTTTCTGTTTCTCGTGTCGGTGGTGCAGCTCAGATCAAAGCTATCAAACAAGTTTCTGGTACACTAAGACTAGACCTTGCACAGTACCGCGAGCTACAAGCATTTGCTCAGTTTGCAAGTGACCTTGACGAGAGTTCGAGAAAACAACTAGAGCGTGGTCAGAAGATGGTTGAAGTACTAAAACAACCTCCATATTCTCCACTTCCAGTTGAGAATCAAGTAGTTATAATATTTGCTGGTGCTAAGGGTTATTTAGATGATGTTGCAACTGCAAATGTAACAAAATTTGAGGCTGAGCTATATCCATATATTGAGGCGAAATACCCTGAAATTTTTGAGCAAATCAGAACTAAAAAGGTTCTTGATAAAGAAGTAGAAGAAATTTTACATAAAGCGTTGAAAGATTTTAAAGCGACTTTTGCCGCTAACTAGGGCTAAGATATGTCAAATTTAAAAGATATAAAACGAAAGATTAAGAGCGTCCAGAACACTCAAAAGACGACGCGTGCGATGAAACTTGTCTCAACAGCAAAGCTTCGCAAAGCCGAAGAGGCTGCTCGCTACTCTAGAGTTTACGCACTTAAGATCAATGAGGTTTTATCGGAGATAGCTTATAAGATCAATCAATATGCTTCAGTTATGACTGAGAGTAAATTTTTTAATACAACAAAGAGTGTAGAAAAGGTTGATATTATATTTGTTACCGCTGATAAAGGGCTTTGCGGTGGCTTTAATGTCCAGACTATAAAGACAGTTAGGCGCATGATTGATAAGTTAAAAGCAAAAAAGATCAAAGTCAGACTAAGAGCTGTTGGTAAAAAAGGTATAGAATTTTTCAATTTCCAAGGCGTTGAACTACTCGAGACTTATGTCGGAGCTAGCTCTTCACCTACATATGAAAAAGCTCAAAAGATCATAAAAGATGCTATTGATGACTTTACAAACGGCATAACAGATAAGGTTGTGCTAATACACAATGGCTATAAAAATATGATTTCTCAAGAGATTAGAGTAAATGATATTGTGCCTATTGAGCCGTCTAAGATAGTTGCGGTTGAGACAAATTCTTTGATGGAATTTGAGCCAGAGGACAACTATACTAAGATTATGGATGAATTGCTCAATAAATATTTTGAGTATAGTATGTATTATGCTTTAGTTGACTCTTTGGCAGCTGAGCACAGCGCTAGAATGCAAGCTATGGATAATGCAACAAACAATGCTAAACAACGCGTCAAACAGTTAAATCTTGCTTACAATAAAGCAAGACAAGAGTCTATTACCACTGAGCTTATCGAGATCATCAGTGGTGTTGAATCAATGAAATAAAAGGAGTATGAATGAAGGGTGTTATTAGTCAAGTTATGGGCCCTGTGGTCGATGTTGACTTTAATGACTACTTGCCAAAGATCAATGAAGCTATCGAAGTTTTCTTTGAGGTTGAGGGCAAGAAACATAAACTAATATTAGAAGTTGCTGCTCACCTAGGCGATAATAGAGTCAGAACGATCGCTATGGATATGAGTGAGGGCTTGACTCGTGGCTTAGAGGCTAAAGCACTTGGTGCACCTATTAGTGTGCCAGTTGGTGAAAAAGTTCTAGGTAGAATTTTTAACGTAGTTGGTGATTTGATCGACGAGGGCGAGGGTATAAATTTTGATAAGCATTGGTCTATCCACCGCGATCCTCCTCCATTTGAAGAGCAAAGTACGAAAAGTGAAATTTTTGAAACTGGTATCAAGGTAGTTGACCTTCTAGCTCCTTACGCAAAGGGTGGTAAAGTAGGCCTATTTGGTGGTGCTGGAGTTGGTAAAACGGTTATTATTATGGAGCTTATCCACAACGTTGCGTTTAAACACAGCGGTTACTCTGTATTTGCAGGCGTTGGTGAGAGAACTCGTGAAGGAAACGACCTTTATCATGAAATGAAAGAAAGTAATGTTTTGGATAAAGTTGCCTTGTGCTATGGTCAAATGAATGAGCCACCAGGAGCAAGAAACCGTATCGCACTAACTGGTCTTACAATGGCTGAGTACTTCCGTGATGAGATGGGACTTGACGTTTTGATGTTTATCGATAACATCTTCCGTTTCTCTCAATCAGGTGCAGAAATGTCAGCTCTACTTGGACGTATCCCATCAGCTGTTGGTTATCAGCCAACTCTTGCAAGTGAGATGGGTAAATTCCAAGAGAGAATCACATCAACTAAAAAAGGTTCAATCACATCTGTTCAAGCTGTTTACGTTCCTGCGGACGACCTTACGGATCCAGCTCCTGCTACTGTTTTTGCTCACCTTGATGCTACGACAGTTCTTAACAGATCGATCGCAGAGAAAGGTATCTATCCAGCTGTTGATCCGCTTGATTCTACTTCAAGAATGCTCGATCCTCAAATTTTAGGAGCAGATCACTATAAGGTAGCTCGCGGCGTTCAAGCTGTTCTCCAAAAATATAAAGATCTTCAAGATATCATCGCTATCCTTGGTATGGACGAGCTTAGCGAAGAAGATAAGTTAACAGTTGATAGAGCAAGAAAGATCGAGAGATTTTTATCTCAGCCATTCTTTGTTGCTGAAGTATTTACAGGTAGCCCTGGTAAATATGTAAGTCTTGACGAAAATATAGCTGGCTTTAAGGGAATTTTAGAGGGTAAATATGATCACTTACCAGAAGCAGCATTTTATATGGTTGGAAATATAGATGAGGCTTTAGCTAAAGCTGAGAAACTTAAGGCTTAAATTTAAAAAGGAAGCGTAATGGATAAATTACATTTAGAGATCGTAACTCCTCAAGGTCAGATATTTAATGATGACGTGAGCAGTGTAGTGCTTCCAGGTAGCGAGGGTGAGTTTGGTGTTTTGCCAAACCATGCCTCATTAATATCTCTTTTAAAAGCAGGTATTATAGATATAGAACATAAAAATAAAAAACATGATGTTGTTGCAATTAACTGGGGCTATGCAAAGATTGACGAAGGCAAGGTAGTAATACTTGCTGACGGTGCGATTTATGTCTCTGGCGATAGTGAAAGTGAGCTTGCAAATTCATTGGAAGCTGCTAGAAATTTGATAGAGAGCATGAGTAGTGATACAAATGCTTTTGCAGCAACTATATCTAAAATGGAAAATGTAGTGAGAGCTAGATAAGTGGGCGGTATAGATTTATTTTTAAATTACATTCAAAGAAGTAGTTTTATTACAATTATTGTTTTAACTTGGCTGTCAATATATTTTATAGTTAGTTTTACAATTCTTTTTTCAAGAATGGCTGGTATTGGAGCTTGGCAAAAACGTGAGCAAAATGCACTTGAAGCACTGCTTATGGGTGCTAAAAATATTCCAAATGATTCGTCTTTGAGAAAATGTGCAAATGGAAGAATCTCAAGAGAAAAGCTAAATGTATGTATAAGCATAGCCGAGAAAAATGCTACAAGTGGACTAACGTGGCTAAGTGTAATAGCATCTACTTCGCCTTTTATCGGTCTTTTTGGAACCGTTGTTTCTATTTTAGAGACATTTTCACAGCTTGGAAATGGCGGAGGTTCATCACTTGGTATTATCGCTCCAGCTATTTCAGAGGCACTTGTTGCAACTGGTTGCGGAATTTTTGTTGCCATCCCAGCATATACATTTAACTTACTCATAAAAAGAAAAGCTTATGAATTAATGAGTGTTATTGAGCGTCAGGCTGATGTAATGATAGCACTTAAAAAAGATGATGAGATACTATAAATGGCCGTTAAATTTACCGATGAGACACCAGAGCTAAATATAACTCCTCTTGTTGATATTATGCTTGTTTTACTAGCCATTTTGATGGTTACTATGCCAACCATAACATATCAAGAGGATATTACTCTTCCGGATGGTTCAAAGGCAAAAACTTCAACATCTAAGCAAAAAGACCTTATAGTATCTATAAATTCGCAAGGACAAGTTAGAGTTGATCAGAGTACTATGAGCCTTGCTGAGTTTCCTGATAATATCGCATTAATGAGTACAAAATACGATAAAACCTCGCCTATCTATATAAAAGCTGACAAAAATTTAAAATACGATGATGTTATGTTTGTATTAAAGACTTTGAAAGGTGCTGGTTTTAATAAAGTAGCTTTAGAGACAAACGGTTAAAATGTCAAATAAAGTTAAATTTCCAACGCTTAGTTCGTTTCTTGTAGCGTTTTGTATTTACGTTACTATTATACTTATTTTATTTATAAAGCTTACATTTTTTGTAGAACCTCCTAAAAAATATACTGATGATAAAGATGCTATTATGGATGTGGTTATGGTTGATAGAGAAGTTGATCAAACCATTAAAGCTCCAAAACAAGCAGATGAAGTAGTTAAAGAGACAAAGCCTGAACCTAAAAAAGAATCTGAAGAAGATAAGCAAGAGACTACAAATAAGCCTGTTGTACCAGATGAACCATTACCTACGCCAAGCTTACCAATTCCTCCAAAAGAGGAACCAAAACCTGAGCCTAAAAAACCAGAACCAAAACCAGAAATTTTAAAACCAAGTGAAGAACCCAAAGAAGATGTTAAGCCAGAGCCAAAACCTGAGCCTAAGCCTACACCAAAGCCAGTTGAAAAGCCAAAACCAAAAGAGCCAAATATAAAAGACCTCTTTAGTGACATAGATCCTACGAAACTTAAAAAAGATGATGGTATAAAAAAGGCTGAAAATAAAGTGCAAAGCCGTAAAAAAAGCGAAGCTTCTAGTTCAAAAGCCGCAAAAGAAGCTAGTGATATAATAAAGAGTTTAAAGATAGATCAAAATCCAACTGCTCCAAAATCACAATCTACCGGTACTTACGATCCACTAATGGGTGCGATAACAAAACAAATTCAAAGAAGATGGCAAAGCTATAAGGCTGATTCTGCAAATTTGGCTAAAGTTAAAGTTATGATAGATCAAAGCGGAAATTTTAGCTATGAAATTTTAGAGCTATCATATAATGAAGAATTTAACGCAAAAGTAAGAGAGTGCTTAGAAAAACTTACAACGGAGAAATTTCCATTCAATCCAGACAAAAGCACTACTTTTAATTTAAATTTAGAAGATAAAATAAACTAAAATTTATAAAATTATGGAGTAGAGATGAAGAAAATTTTTCTTTTTTTATGTGTTGCTCTAGGGCTTTATGCTGCTGATGCAACCATATCTGTTGTAAATCAAGGTATTGCCTTGCCAAAGATAGCTTTGCAAGATGCAACAACTGCTGTTAGCGATGCGGGTTTTAAAGATAAATTCTTTAAAATCATGCTAGGAGATCTAAAGGTTAGTTCTGATTTTGAAGTAATCGAAGATCATGTGCCTTCTACCTATGAAGGAGATGCGACTACTAATACAATGAGTGATAAAGGCGTCGAGCTTATCTTTAGATATGCTCTTGAAGGCTCTATGGGCTCACCTCTTACTTTGAGAGTAAAACTGATAAACGCTAAGACAGCAACTACAAGATATGAGAAGGTTTACACTATGCCAGATGGCGCAAAGTATCCGTTTTTGGCGCATAAAAGTATAGTTGAGCTTACCAACGAGCTAAATTTACCACCAGTTGGCTGGATGGAAAAATTTATTATTCTTTCAAAATATACTTCAGCTCGCCAAAGCTCTATCATAGTTGCTGATTATACACTTACATATCAAAAGACCATAGTAAGTGGTGGTCTAAACATTTTCCCAAAATGGGCAGGAGCCGATCAAAGTAAATTTTACTATACATCTTATGTGAATAATAAGCCAACTTTATTTAGATATGATCTAAATTCTGGCACAAAAACAAAGATAATTGATAGCATTGGCATGCTTATAGCCTCAGATGTTAGTAAAGATGGAAGTAAAATTTTATTAACCATGGCACCAAAAGATCAGCCAGATATTTTTATCTATAATACAAATAGTAAAAGTTTGACGCAGATTACCAATTATCCAGGTATAGATGTAAATGGAAATTTTGTAGATAATGATAGTAAGATAGTTTTTGTATCAGATAGGCTTGGTTATCCCAACGTTTTTGCAACTCCTGCGATTTCTGGCGGAAGCGTTGAACAAATGGTATTTCATGGTAAAAATAATAACTCTGTAAGTACATTTGAAAATTATGTTGTTTATTCAAGCAGGGAAGCAAGCGGTAGTTTTAATATATATCTAATTTCAACTCAAACGGATTTTATACGCCAGCTTACAGCAAATGGCAAAAATAACTATCCAAGATTCTCAAGCGATGGGCAAAGTGTCGTCTTTATAAAAGAGCTTGGTGGTCAAAGTTCACTAGGCGTTGTTAGGCTAAATGAAAACAGAAGTTTTCAGTTTCCTTTAAAAGTAGGAAAAATTCAATCTATAGATTGGTAAGATTCTGATAAAATTTAAAATTTTTGTGATATAATTCGACCAAATTTCTAAAAAAGGATAAGGAATGAAAAAAGTAGTTCTAGCAAGTGTTGCAGTTGCAACTTTATTGTTGAGCGGTTGTAGCTCAAAAAACCCTGAAGTTGATATGAATTCAAATTCAAATCAATCTGCAGACAATTCAGGTAGCATGAGCGATGCTGATAGATTAGCAGCTCTTATTGCTAACATCGAGAGTCAAGTTAAAAGTGTATACTTTGACTTTGATAAATTTAATATCAAAGCTGATCAACAAGGCGTTGTTAGCTCAAATGCATCAGTATTTAACCAAGCTGACGCTCAAGCTCTTTCTATAAAAGTAGAAGGTAACTGCGATGAGTGGGGTACAGATGAGTATAACTATGCTCTTGGTTTAAAACGTGCTAAAAGCGCTAAAGATGCTCTTGTAAGAAATGGCGTTAGTGCTGATAGAATCGCTGTAGTTAGCTTTGGTGAAAGCAATCCAGTTTGCACAGATAAAACAAAAGCTTGCGATGCTCAAAATAGACGTGCAGATTTCAAAGTACTTCCATAATTTATAATTAAATAATAATGAACAAAAAATTAATTATAGTGGCTCTGATTGGAGCCGCTATCTCTATTACCTCCGGTCAAGAGATTTCAGCTTTTGATGCAGGCAATATGGATAGTGCTAATCCATACGGTCTAACTGACAATGAAAAAGTTACCTTAAATAATAAGCGAAGTGTTCAAAATATCGAAGAGAATATGAATAGTGTTTTAGAACAACTTCAAGGTTTGCAAAGCTTGTTTGAAAGCATGAGTGCTAGAATGAATAAGCTTGAGCAAAGAATAAATGATATAGAGACGAAGGTAAATGGTGGCATAAGTGATTCTGATGTAAGTTTGACATCATTGAAGGCTTATGTTGATGAAACTAGAGATATACAAGACAAAAACTACAAAAATATTACTGCTGCCTTAAATAAATTAGGTGCAATAATGGATAAAAATGCTGCCCAACCAAAGCAAAATACAAATCCAAAACAACAAAGTAAGCCAACTTCAAATTTTAGTGGAAAAAGCGATAAAGATATTTTGGCTGATGGCATTAAACTTTTAAATTCTGGCAATAGCACAGAAGCAGCTGGATATTTTGAATATTTAAATAAAAAAGGCTATAAAACTGGTGCAACAAATTATTATTTAGGTGAAGTTGCTTACAGTCAAAAATCATACAGCACAGCTATACAATACTACAAAAAAAGCATACAGAACGAAGATAAGGCTGACTATACACCAAAACTTCTATATCACACAGCTATAAGCTTTGATAAGATAGGTGATACGCAAAGTGCAAATAGATTTTATAAGGCTCTAAAAGTCGGCTATCCAGATAGCAAAGAAGCCAAAGCCTCTCCCAATAGAAACTAAATTTTAATCTTTTTTAGATATAATCCCACATTAATCAAAAAACCAAATCTAAGGAGATTATTGTGAGTAAAGATCAAGTTATAACTATGTTTTACGAACTAAAAGATGCCAACACTGGTGAAATTCTAGAGTCAAACATGCAAGAAGGTGGACAAATTTCATTTATAACAGGGCATGGTCATATTATAGAAAAGCTTGAGGAAGAAGTAAGCAAGTTAAAATCAGGTGAAAGAGCAACTATAAGCGTAAAGGCAGCAGAAGGTTGTGGTGAATATAATAACGAAGCCATTCAGTCGTTACCAAAAGAGCAGTTTGCTGGTATAGATTTACATGAAGGAATGGAACTTTTTGGTCAAAATGAGGATGGCTCAAGCGTTCGTGTTATTGTTAAAGAGATCAAAGATGACGAAGTAACAGTTGATTTTAATCACCCATATGCTGGTAAAGATTTACTATTTAATGTTGAAGTTTTAGAAGTTAGAGATGCGACAGAAGATGAAAAAGCAACAGGTATGGTAGCTGGGGCTCATACTTGTGGTTGCGGTGGTCACGATCATGAGCATGAACATGAGTGCTGCGGTGGTCATGGACACGGGCATGGACACGGACACGAGGATGGTGGTTGCGGTTGCGGTGGACACGGACATCACCATCACTAAGAAGCTAAAATGAAAAAATTTGCTTTTGTTTTTGCGGGCCAAGGCTCGCAAAGTATTGGTATGGGAAAAGACTTTTACGAAAATTTTTCTACTGCTAAGTTACTTTTAAATGATGCTTGTAATGACACTGGCATTGATTACAAAGAGCTTTTATTTACACAAAACGATAAGTTAGATAAAACAGAATTTACTCAGCCAGCTATCGTTTTAAACTCGCTAATGACTTATTTGGCTTTTTCAAATTTTATTAAAGAAAAACCAGAATTTAGTCTTGGGCACTCACTTGGAGAATTTACTGCTCTTGCAGTTAGTGGAGCATTTAATTTTATTGATGCGATTAGGCTTGTAAATTTACGTGGTAAATTTATGCAAGAAGCCTGCGTTGGCAAAGATGCCGGCATGATGGTAATTCTTGGACTTAGTGATGAAGTAGTTGAAGAAATTTGTAAAAAAGCAAGAGAAGAAGGTTTACAAATTTATGCTGCAAACTACAACTGCGATGGACAAATCGTTATCGCTGGCGTAAGAGCTGATCTTGCTAGCTATGAAGCAAAATTTAAAGAAGCTGGTGCAAAAAGAGCAATGCTTTTAAATATGTCAGTAGCAAGCCATTGTCCGATACTTGAGCCAGCTAGTGTTAGGTTGGCAAGCGAGCTTGAGAGTACTTTAACTACCAATTTTTCTCCAGTTGTCTCAAATGTAAATGCTAAAATTTATACCGATAAAAGTGAAGCGCTAGTCCTGCTAAAAGAGCAGCTAATAAAACCAGTTTGCTATAAACAGAGCATTAAAAACTATGAAAATAATGTTGATTGTTTTATCGAGCTTGGTGCTGCGACGTTAAAGGGCATCAATAAAAAAATTACCGAAAAGCCAACTTATAGTATTACGGATATGGCAAGTCTTGAAGAAGTTGTGAAAATTTTGGAGGAGAGATGATAGCGATACTTGGAGCTATGCAAGAGGAGATAACACCGATCCTTGAAATGGTTGGTGAATATAAAACTGTTCAATATGCAAATAATAAATTTTACTTAGCAAACTATAAAGAAAAAGAGCTAGTCATTGCCTATTCAAAGATAGGTAAAGTAAATGCAGCCATAACGGCAACTTTAATGATAGAAAAATTTAAGGCCTCAAAGTTGCTCTTTACTGGCGTAGCTGGCTCGCTTGATGAGAGTTTAAAAATAGGCGATATGCTTTATGCTACTAGCTTAGTGCAACATGATCTTGATATTACGGCTTTTGGCCATCCTTATGGCTATGTGCCAGGCACAAGTATCTTTGTCAAAAGCGATGAAGGGCTAAATGAACTGGCAAAAAAGATAGCTGATAAAAAAGATATGAGCTTAAGTGCTGGTATTATTGCGACTGGAGATCAGTTCATCTGCGATAATGAAAAGAAAAATTGGATAAAAAAGATATTTAATGCGAGCGCTACCGAGATGGAAGGTGCTAGCGTTGCACTAGTTTGCGAAACACTTGGTGTGCCATTTTTTATACTAAGAGCTATCAGCGATGGAGCTGGTGATGCAGCAGAGTTTGACTTTGATAATTTTTTGCAAGATTCAGCAAATGTTAGTGCAAAATTTATACTTGAAATGGTAGAAAGCTTATGATAGAGCTTAGTAAAAGGCTTCTTAGGCAAGTTGGTCAGACAAATGCTAGATACAAAATGATAGAGGGTGGAGATAAGATATTGCTTGGCCTTAGTGGCGGTAAGGATAGCCTCGCACTCGCTCACGTACTAAAGCATATTCAAAACGTTACACCTGAGAAATTTGAGTTTAAAGCAGTAACACTAAGCTACGGCATGGGTGAGGACTACGCTTATCTTACGAAGCATTGCAATGAGCACGGAATAGAGCATGAAGTGATAGATAGCTCAATCTTTGAAATTTCAAAAGAGAAAATCCGTAAGAATTCCAGTTTTTGTAGTTTCTTTTCTCGTATGAGAAGAGGTTATCTTTATACTTACGCCTTAAAACATGGTTTTAATAAACTTGCGATTGCTCATCATTTAGACGATGCAGCGGAGAGCTTTTTTATGAATTTTACCTATAATGGTGCACTAAGGACGCTTGCTCCAAAATATACTGCAAAAAATGGAATCACGGTTATTAGGCCATTTATCTTCGTTCGCGAGAGACAGCTTCGCGAAAATGCTATCAAAAATGAATTAAGAGTCATTGGCGATGAAGCATGCCCTGCAATGAGATTTGACGTAAAGATGCCGCATGCTAGATATGAAACTAAACAGCTTCTAGCGACTTTAGAAAAAGAAAATCCAAAACTTTTTACTTCGCTAAAAGCAGCATTTGAAAATATTCATACTGATACTTTTTTTGCTCTCAATAGCAGTAGTGAAGAGTAAAATTTTACTTGCTTCTTGAGACTAATCTCAAAAAGCAGGTTATAAATATTTCTATTTTAATTAGCTCGTATCAAAATAAATAAAAAAATGTATGAATAGATGAAATTCTTGTACTTGTGCATGAATCAAAAGTGTCATATACAACAAATACAAAAGCATTTAGTACAAAAACTACTGGTTAGAATTTTATAACTTAGAAAATTGAAGCTTAAAAAATAGTCATAATAGAGTTTAAAGTCCGTCAAGTAAAATTTTATAAAGGCGGTTTATCTCATCGTCATTTAGCTCGATCGTGCTTTTTGTATCAAACAAATTTTTGATCTTGCTAGTGTCAAATTCGCTCCTATCAAGACAGTGCTTGTGAGAGGGTAAAAAACCACGAGTTAAGCAAAGCTCGCTCTCTATCTCCTCGTCGCAGATGAAGCACTCAAGCTCGCTGTGAAGCCTACCTTCATACTCTAAAATTTTAACGTAGCTTTCGATGATAAGGCGTTTTGGATTTTGCAGCTGCATCTGTTTGGCGCAGCGATCAAGCTCGTTAAAGTAAATTTCATCGAGCTGCTCGACCTCTTTTAGATGATCATAAAGTAGGCGCATGAACTGCTGCCAAATGATGAGCTTGTCTCGCTCTAACAGCCATTTAAAGCCAAGATGAATTATGCTTCTAAGTTTTGGTAGAAATTTCGCCTCTTGCTCGAGCTCAAAGTCGATCTTATAGCCAGTCATGATATTTGAGTGGCGTGCGCCAAAAAATCTATACGACTTTACGAGCAAATTTGGCGTTAGCACAAAGACTAAAAGGTCCTCGTCTCTGACCTTTTGCACGCGCAGGATGTAGCCTTGCATCTAGGCAAAAAACTCCCTTATGCGCTCTCTCATCGCTGTCGCGTCTTTGATGAAATTTACATCGTTTCTAAAGGTTGTTGCACCGTCGATGCCCTTGCTGTACTGGTGCAAATGTTTTCTAAATATGCAAAGTCCGTGCTCACCGTAATGCTCGATCATCGCATCAAAGTGAGCTAGGATGATCTTTTGTTTTAGCGCCTTATCCACGCTAGTTTTAGTCTTTATCTCGTGAAATATCCAAGGGTTACCGATGCTTGCTCTACCGATCATTAGGGCGTCGCATTTTGTAAGGTTTAAAATTTCATCTGCATTTTGCGCATTTATATCGCCATTTGCCACGACTGGAATTTTTACACTAGCCTTTACTCTAGCGATCGCTTCGTAATCAACCTTTGCGCTGTATCCACCAGCTCTGGTGCGCCCATGTACTGCGATGTAGTTTGCGCCGGCTTCTTCGCAGGCTTTTGCTATCTTTTCTTCATTTTTGTCGTTAAAGCCAAGTCTAAATTTAACACTCAGGCTCTCTTTGTTTGAGATGCTTTTTATGGCTGAGATTATATTTTGAAGTTTATCAAGATCATTTAGTAAGGCTGAGCCTGCACCTTGTCTAACGACCTTTGGTACGGGGCAGCCGCAGTTTAGATCGAGCCCATAAATTCCATCAAATTTATTGATTATCTTCACAGCTTTTTTTATATTTTCTATGTCGCTACCAGCTATCTGGACGACGTAAGGCTCTTCGTTTGGGGATTTTTTAAGCATTTCAAGAGTTTTGTCACTGCTCTCATAGACCAGAGCATTTGCGCTGATCATTTCGCTAACAGTGACATCGCAGCCAAATTTCTTAACTACGCTTCTTAATGGCAAGTCAGAAAAGCCAGCAAGAGGTGCTAAGAAAAGTGGCTTTTTACTAAAGTCTATCATTTAAAAAATAACGAGCTAGGGACCATTTTGCCGTTATCTCGTAAAAACAGTAAGACCTTTATCTCTTTAAACTCATCTGGATCGCTACCTTCGATAGCTTCTCTTACTTTATCAAGCATTTGAAGCTCAAACAGTGCATATACGTAAGCCTCATCAGCGTCAGCATGGATGCTTTTTAGTTTTTCAAAGATGCCAATAAATGCATCTGGTTTTAGTTTATTTTTAAGCATTACAGCGGCTTTATCGTATTGAGCTTTTGTCACTTTTGCGTTGTTTAAAAGATCAAAAATTTCATCACTGCTTAGATCGATCTCGTCATTTACAAATCGGGTAATAATAAGCATTATATCTTCACTTGCTAGCTCAAAATTTAATCTTTTGATCTCGCTAAAAGAAGCTACTTTTATGAGTTTATCAAATGCAGCTTTTTTAAGACTCTCGTTTTGATCTTGGTTTTTAAGTACGTCAAGATAGTAAGTTGGTAGTTGCTCGATTTTATTTAGCTCATTTAGGATATTTAACTTGCTATCTTTTGCTAGTCTAAATTTCTTTAGATCGACGATCTCTTTATTTTTTATACTTTTTATAGTTTGTAAGATATTGTTTATCTCAGCATCATCTACACCGACATCTTTAAGCTCGCCTACTGGTGAGATAGAGCGAGTAAGCTGTGAGGCGATCTTGTAAGTGTCGGTTTTGAAGTCTTTATTGCTCTCAAAGCCAAGAAGCGTCTCTTTGGCTAAGTCTTTATAAAGCTGGCTATCTTTTTTGATCCATTTTTTATATCTATAAAAAGCATATCCATGATAAGCGATATGAAGTAGGGCAAGAAGCGCTAAAACAGCTACTGGAAGAGCGACCCAAATAGCAATTGGCAAAGTTATAGTTTGGCCTAAAAGCTCAAATGTGTAATCAGAACTATTAAGAGAATAAGTGAGTCCTGCAACAACTACTATATAGATTATGCAATAGACGAGAAATTTTCTAGTTTTCATATTTTCTCCTTAGTTTTTTGCTGTTTTTTCGATTATTTCACGGCAAGTTATGCAGTATTTTGCATGTGGTTTTACTTTTAGTCGCGGTATGCTGATCTCCTCTTCACACATATCACAAATTCCATAAGTTTTATTTGCTATCTTCTCTAGTGCTTCATCTATCTCTGATAGCTCTGCTCTTTGTTGCGTCGAGATGGAATGCTCTATTAACTGGTCTGTATTTACTGAGGCTATATCAAACTCATCGCTTACACCACTATCTCTTAAGCCATTTACTTCAACAGATGAATCATAGATATTTTTTTTGATCTGTAATTTTCTTTCTTCAAGTAATTTTTTAAAAAAATTTAGCTCAGTTTGTGTCATTTATATTCCTTTATTTGTGGTATGGGTGGTTTGCATTTATGCAAAGTGCTCTAAAAATTTGCTCAAAAAGTACAAGCTTGGCAACCTTATGTGCCATTGTCATCTTGCTCAAACTTATGATTTTTTGCGCTTTGTTCTTTAAATTTTGACTAAGGCCATAAGCTCCACCTATGAAAAAGTTAATTTGTGAATTTGAGTTTAAAATTTGTGCAAATTCTTGACTATCAAGTTGTAAGCCATTTTCATCAAGCATTACGCAAAAGCCCTTTAAATTTGGCTCATAAATTTCATCATAAGCTCTTAAAGCTTCGCTTTTTCCAGCACTTTGAGCTTTTGCTATTTTTTCATTAAAAAAGACTTTATCGTTTATCTTGGCAAATTTTGCACTCATTTTTATATATTCTTGTATTTCGTTTTCAAAGTTGTCATGTGATGATTTTTGAATACTAAAAACTGAAATTTCCAAATTTAGCCTTTGGTTTTTAGCTTTAGTTCAAAGTTATTTCCGCTCTCATCTTGTTTATCTTTTTGATGTATTGTCTTATTATTTGTGAGAAATTTAACCATATCGCTTATATATTTTTTATGTTCGCTTCTTGGCACAATAGCATCGATTAAGCCATGTTCTAATAAAAACTCAGCTCTTTGAAATCCCTCTGGAAGGTCAGCACCAATGGTTTGTTTGATGACCCTTTGACCGGCAAAGCCTATCAATGCGCCAGGTTCAGCAATTATTAGATCTCCAAGCCAAGCAAAAGAGGCACTAACGCCACCCATCGTCGGATCAGTAAGTATTGAGATGTAAGGTAGTTTCGCTTCATCAAGTAGTTTTAAAGCAGCTGATGTCTTTGACATTTGCATCAAAGAAAATGTACTCTCTTGCATTCTAGCTCCACCTGAAGCGCTCACTATGACTAAAGCTTGGCGTTTTTCTATTGCCCGTTTTATCGCTCTTACGATCTTTTCACCCTCAACTGAAGCTAGCGAACCACCCATGAAGCCAAAGTCAAAAACAACTAGCTGGATCTCTTGTCCGTCGCATTTACCTTCGCCACATATCACTGAGCTTGTGCGTCCTGTTTTTTCTTTATTTTCTGTGATTCTTTTTTTGTATGATTTTTTATCAACAAAATTTAATGGATCTACCGGTTTTAAATTCGCATCAAATTCTACAAAGCTATCTTCATCACAGATCAAATTTATACGATCGGTAGCTTTTAATCTCATATGATAGCCACATTTCGGGCATACATTAAAACAAGCTTCAACTTCTTTGTAGTACATCAGTGAGTGACAATTATCGCATTTTACCCAGTGTGTAGGTGCTTCTTCTGGACGAGGTTGAGCTTTTCTTATCTTTGAAAAAATGTCTGAGAAATTCATATTTTTACCCACTTATATTAAAAATTGTGGGATTATATCTAATGTTTGCCTTGCTTTTTCTTATATGACTTAAAGTTTGTTTATTTGTGGAGGTTTAAAGGGGCAAGTTAGCCCCTTTAAAGTATCTTGTTAGAATCGTCTTCCGATAGTAAATTCAAATGTATTTGTATCATCGCCCTCTTTAGGTTTAAGAGCTTTTGCAAAGATTAGTTGAAGTGGTCCGATAGGAGTTATCCATTCTATGCCAGTACCAACTGAAGATCTTTTTATCTCATTTAGGCTATTCTCACCGATCATGCCGTAGTCATAAAATACAACGCCACGCATTTTGACACGATCTATTATAGGGAAGCTTATTTCAGCTGAATTATTAAACGAAGTTTCGCCGCCATATTCGTAGTAGTCGCCATTATATTTTACCTTTGGAGATACGGTTCTGCTCTCGTAACCACGCAAGCTTCTTATACCACCAAGGTAAAGTCTTTCGTTGATCGGGGTATATCCTCTTTCCCAAATTTTGCCAAAGCTAGCCTTGTATCTTAAGATAAGATCGTAGTCGATGTACTCTCTAAGGCCTAGGTAGTAGTTGAAATTTGTGCGATTTTTGATAAAGTCTATATCGCCACCAAGCCCAGCTATCTCAAATGATGTGCTAGCTATGATGCCACGTCTTGGCAAGTAATAATCATCGGTGCTATTATATGTTAAAGCCGGAGTTATAGCGCTTTTTATAGCTTTACCTTCTCTATAAATTTCTTTTTTGGTTTTTGTGTTGATATCTCTTAGTTCATCATCTTTTAAGGTAATTTTGCTTTGCTCAATGTTATAAGTAAGTGATGCACTTAAATTTCTAGTTAGTTTTCTACCTAGTGTTGTGCTAAAGCCATAGCTTCTCTCTTTATATGTTCTCCAGTCATAGTCATTTGCGTAAAGTGTTCCACCAAGGCTATACTCTGAGTCAAAAATTCTTGGGTTTGTAAGACTTATCTGGCCTGAAAGCTCTCTGTCACTTTTATCAACACTTACTTGTCCTTGAAGGCCAGAGCCAAAGATATTTGTGTCAGAAAGTGCTGCATTTAATAATAGTCCGTCACTACTGCCGTATCCGATACCGCCGCTTATTGAGCCAGTCGAAGCCTCTTTTACTTTTACTTTTAGATCGACAGTATTTTTATCAACTGGATCTTCTTCTATCTCAACATCGTCAAAGTAGCTTGTTCTTTTTAATGCATCTTTTGAGTCTTGAAGGTCGGTTCTGCTATATAAATTTCCTTCAGTTAGATAAAGTTCGCGTCTTACAACGCGGTCAACAGTCCTATCGTTTCCTGAAATTTGAACATTTCTTATATATACTTTTTCACCAGGATCTACTTCATAATCAATATCGACAGTTTTGTTTTCATCAAATTTATCAGTCTTTGGATAGACTTTTACAAACGCATAACCTTTATCAGCAACCATATCATCGAGCTTTTTCATATCTTGGCGAAGTCTTGCTGAGTTCATTGTATCGCCAGCCTCAAGCCTAAAGTCATCTATAATCTTTTTAGTGTCAAGCTCTAGCTCTTCAGGTGCTGTAATACTTACATTTGAAACCTTATAAGGCTCACCCTCATGAACATAATAAGTAAGATCAGCTGTGTAGTTATCAAACGATGAATTTAAATAAGGTGACGAAATAGTCGCGTCTAAATAGCCTTTTTGGAAATATTTGTCTTGGATCCTTGCTGGGTCATTTTCAAGCTCAAAAAGTTTAACTTTACCATCATTTCTGCCCCAAAGCCAGCCCATAAATTCTCTACTTTTATTTGCAACTACTGGCTCAATGTCGTCATAATCAAACTCTTTTGCACCGACTAAATTTACATTTTTGATTATCATATTTTCGCCGCGGTTTATGTTGAGCGTTATGAAAAGTGAGCTGTCGTTATCTGCAACTGGTTGTTTTTCTACGTCTACAACGGTATCAAAATAACCCTTTGACTCATAATACTGACGAATTCTCTCTTTAGTTTTTTCTATTGTAAGCTCATCATACATATTGCCTGGTTTGATGTTGATTAGCGACTCTATGGCAGTTTTATCATTTGTTACGACGCCTTTTAGATCGACTCTCGCAACACTTGGCTTCTCTTTTACAGCTACTAAAAGATTGCCATTGCCTGTATCTTCTATGTAGATATCGTCGAAATAATTTTGTTTGTATAAATTTGTGATCGCCTTATCGCTAAGCTTTGGAGTCAAATCCTGACCGACTTTTAGGCCCATTATTTGGCTTGCTACTTCAGGCGAAAGGTGAATTAGGCCTTTAAAATTTATTGACTGGATTGTTTGTGCGCTTAGGCCACTGAAAGCTAATGCTAATAAAAATAATTTCTTTTTCATTAAATTTAACCTAGAGTTTTAGTATAAGTGCGTATAATATCATATTTTATTTTTAATAAATTTAAATTTTATAATTTTGAAGGTTTTTTATGAAAATAGGTATCATCGGACTTGGTCTTATGGGTGGCTCACTTGGGCTAGCATTAAAAGATGAAAAATTAATCTCTTGTGTTAGCGGATACGATAAAGACGAAAATCATAGCAAAAAGGCCTTAGAGCTTGGCTTGGTGCATGAAATTTTAAGCATTGACGAGATGAAAAAGAAGTGTGACATCATCTTTTTGGCTGTGCCAGTCGAGGCTATCGTGAGCATCGTGCAAAATTTAACCGATATTAGCGAAGATACAACTATCATTGATTTTGGCTCAACCAAACAAAAGATAATAGAAGCTGTGCCAGAAAAAATTCGTAAAAATTTTATCCCAGCTCATCCAATGGCAGGTACCGAGTATTCTGGTCCAGAGGCTGCTTTCAAATCACTTTACACAGGGGCAACTGTTATTGTTTGTGACTTTGCAGAAAGCGCAGAAAAACATGTAAAAAGAAGCGTTGAGTTATTTTCTTGCCTTGGTATGAAGATTATTTTTATGAGTGCGAAAGAACATGATCATCACGTGGGTCTTATTTCGCATTTGCCTCATGCGATTGCATTTTCTCTAGCGAGTGGAATTTTAAAAGAAGAGGATAAAAGGCATATCGTAGCACTAGGTGGACCTACATTTAAGGGAATGATACGTGTCGCAAAGAGTTCGCCTTTTATGTGGAGTGATATTTTTAAGCAAAATAAAAATAATGTTGTTGAAGCTATAAATATGTTTGAAAAAGAGCTAAATTTGTGCAAAGATCTCATCAAAGATGAACGCTGGGATGAACTTTTTGCTTGGATGAGCGACGCTAGAGCTGTAAGAGAAATTTTGTAATTAACTAAAAATTTATTGATTTACGTGTAAAATTTCGCAAATAAAATTTAAGGTAAAAATATATGTATAGACGTGGAATTGGCGGTTTTGGTATTGTTGTGCTTTTGCTAATTTTAATTTTAGCCGGTAGTTTTGGCTATGCTTTGATGTCAAAAGATTTTGAGCGAAATGAGCCGATAATCGGTGTTGCTGATAAGGTTTATTGGAATCTTAGAACCCCAATGAATATCAAATTTAAAGATGATAGTGGTATAAAATTTGTACGAATTAGTATGAATGATGGGAAAAATGATCTAAATTTATTAAATCAAATCATACAAAATCCAAGTACTGAACTTGATGTAAATTTAACCTTTCCAAAGACTGGCTTTTTTGCTCAAAAAGATACCTATGAGATGAATATCGAAGCTGTAGATACTAGCAAATGGAGCTTTTTTACTGGCAATAAAGCTAGTAAAAAAGTCGAAGTAGTGCTTGATACTTCAAAACCTGATCTTTACGTGCTTTCACAGTCTTATTCTATCTCAAAAGGTGGTAGTGCTGTTGTGGTCTTTAGAGCAACTGATAATCAGCTAAAAGAGGTCTATGTACAGACAAATTTTGGTAAGAAATTTAAGGCAGTGCCATTTTATAAAGAGGGCTTTTATGCAGCACTTGTTGCTTGGCCAGTTCAGGTTGAAAATTTTAGTGCTGAGGTCATTGCAAGAGACTTTGCAGGCAACGAAAGCAAGTCACATGTTAGATATTTTTACGAAAATGTAAAGTATAAAACTTCAACTATTGCATTAAATGATAGATTTTTAGATGGTAAGATAGTTGATCTAACTGATCAATATGCAAAAGATCCGAGTGCGCTTTCAAGGCTTGAAAAAATGAGATTTGTCAATGAAACGCTTAGAAATTCAAACGAAGAAAAAATAACAGCACTTACTACAAATCCTGGCGATAAGATGTTATCTGGCTTTAGTGTGACACCATTTTATCCACTAAGAAATGGTAAAAAAGTGGCTGACTTCGCCGATCACCGATACTATACATATAATAACGAGCAAGTAAGCGAATCATGGCATATGGGAATAGACTTTGCAAGTGTGGCAGCAGCCCCTATAATAGCTAGTAATGCCGGTCGTGTTGTGCTAGCATCTGAAAATGGAATTTATGGATTAAATATTGTGATCGATCATGGATTTGGGCTTTATTCGCTTTATGGACACTGCTCAAGCGCTAGAGTAAAAGAGGGCGATATGGTGGCAGCTGGCGATCAGATAGGTACTACTGGAACTAGTGGTCTTGCACTTGGCGATCACCTTCACTTTGGAATTTTGGTTCAAGGCGAAGAGGTAAGACCACAACAATGGATGGACAAAAAGTGGATAAAAGACAATATCACAAGTGTCTTAGATGTTGCAAAAGCGATGATAGACAAGAACTAAAAATTTGCAAAATTGATTTTTTAGTGCTATCATAAGCAGATTAAAAATATAAGGAAAATTCTTGAAACAAACTACTATCGCAAGACGCGTTGAGACCGTTGGTATAGGGCTTCATAAAGGTGAGCCGATAAGACTTATACTAGAACCTCTTGATGCAAATTCTGGTATTATTTTGCACCGAGAAGATCTTGGTATTAGTTTTAAAGCTGAACCTAAAAATGTTATAAATACGCAGATGGCAACTGTTGTTGGCAATGAAAAGGGCTTTATTAGTACGATTGAGCATCTAATGTCAGCCATAAATGGTTATGGCATTGATAATATTAGAATCTCTGTTGATGCAAATGAAATTCCAGTGATGGATGGCAGTGCAATAAGCTTTTGCATGCTACTTGATGAAGCTGGCATAAGATATCTTGATGCTGGCAAAAAAGTAATTCTTGTTAGGCGCGAAGTTGAAGTCGTTGAGGGTTCTAAATTTGTACGAACTTCACCTTCAAGAAGTCCAAAATTTGACTATACGATAAAATTTGATCATCCAGTTATTGGTGAACAAAGATATGTTTTTGATTTTAGTAAAAGCTCTTTTATAAAAAATATAGCTCGTGCTAGAACTTTTGGCTTTTTAAAAGATTTACAACGTTTACAAGCTCAAAATTTAGCCCTTGGTGCATCACTTGATAATGCCGTGGCAATCGATGATACACATATCCTAAATCCAGAAGGCTTGAGATTTGAAAATGAGTTTGTAAGGCACAAAATTTTAGATGCGATCGGTGATTTAAGCTTGCTTGGAGCGCCTTTGTTGGGCGATTATACAGCATTTGCTGGAAGCCATGACCTAAATCACAAATTAACTCTTGCTTTGATGTCCGATGAGAAAAACTACGAGATCGCAACTCTAAATGGCGAACTTCTAAAAGAGTATCAAAAGGTATTTGCATAGAAAATATTGAAATTTTAGTTGTCTCTTTATCGACTCCGCTCTTGGTTGGAGTTTATAAAGACGGCGTAAAATTTGATGAAATTACGACTGATGAACATGTCAGTGAAGCTTTGATAAAAATCTTAGAAAATTTATCCTCTAAATTTAATATCACAAAAATTATCTATGCAAATACGCCTGGAAGCTTCATGGGGCTAAAGGTGGCCTATGTAATATTAAAAACATTTTCTTTGGCTAAAGGCTGCAAATTTTACGCCGTTAGTGGCTTTAGTTTAAATGGTCACCAAGCTATAAGAGTAAATAAAAATTTAAGTTTTGTTTTAAAAGATGGCAAAATTTCACTTGAAAAAGTGGAGCCAGTAGGATTTAGGTTGCCTTTAAATTTAGATGAATTAAAACTAAATTCAGATACACTTCCAGATTATATCATCCAAGCAGTTTAGGAGAAATTTTGAACATCTTAGTGCCTGCAACAAGTGCAAATTTGGGTCCTGGTTTTGATGCTTTGGGGCTTAGTTTGAAGCTTTTTAATAGTGTGAAAATCGAGTCAGCAAAATTTAGCTCAGTGTCGATAAACGGCGAAGGCAGTGGAAGTGTAAATTTAAAGAGAAACAATATATTCTTAAGTATTTTTAATGAAATTTTTTTTGAGCTAACTGGTAAAAATGAAAATTTTAGAGTCGTTTTTGAAAATAATATCCCATTTTCAAGGGGGCTTGGCAGTAGCTCTGCTGTTATCGTTGGGGCCATTGCTTCAGCGTACGAAATGGCTGGCTTTAAGGCAAGCAAAGAGACAGTTTTAAATAAAGCTATCATCTATGAAACCCATCCTGATAATATCTCGCCAGCAGTTCACGGTGGATTTATCAGCGCGATCGTAAAAAATGGTAATGTTTACGCAAATAAAATAAGTTTAAGCGATGAGATAAAAGCAGTAGTTGTTATCCCAAATAAACCGATGAGCACATCCTCGTCAAGACAAATTTTACCAAAGAACTATACGATGAAAGAATGCGTAAATAACTTATCTCATGCCGCTTTTTTAACGTCTTGTTTTTATGAAAAAAAGTATGATCTCTTAAAAATAGCAAGCAAAGATTTGATGCATGAAGAGCGTAGAATGCACGCTTTAGAAGAACTTTTTGAAGTTAGAAAAATAGCTTATGAAAATGGTGCTTTAATGAGCACGCTTTCAGGCTCAGGTTCAAGCTTTTTAAACATCGCTTACAAAGATGATGCTAAAAATTTACGAGATATTTTAAAGAGTAAATTTGGTGATTTTAGGGTTGAGGTTTTTTCATTTGATAACGATGGATACGAAATTACGCAAAGCTAAAAACAAGTTTAAAAAGATATAATGAACAAAAATAATCCTGTAAGGACATGTGTCGCTTGTAAAATTAAAATTTCTCAGAGCTTGCTAAAAAGATACCGCTTGGTAGGTAAAAATTTAGAGCATGGCAAAGGAAATGGTCGTAGCTTTTATCTGTGTGACAAATGTATACAAAAAGATATAAAAATTTTAAAAAAAATAATTGATAAACAAACTAAAGGTGCTTTTATTTGTGATGCACCGAAGTTAAAGGAGATACTCTTAAATGAGCAATGTTAGGATTTCAGAGATCGCAAACGAGCTTGGCTATCCAAGTAAAGAGATAGTAGAAAAAGCTCAAGAGCTAGGATTAAAAGTCAAAACTCACTCAAATGCAGTTAGCCTTGAAGAGGCCGAAGCTATATATGAATATGTTCAAACTGGCGTGATACCAGATAAATTTAAAAAGAAAAAGAGTGAACCTAAACCAAAAAAAGAGCCTAAAAAAGAAGTAGAAAAAGAGTCAGTAAAAAAAGAAGAAAAGCAAAAGAGTGAACCTAAAAAAGCTACTACTAAAACTGAGTCAAAGTCGGTAAAAGCTGAGCCTAAGAAAGAGGCACAAATTTTAGAAGAAAAACAAAAAATTGAGCCTAAAAAAGAAGAAATCAAAGTAGAGCAAAAACAAGTCGAAGCTCCAAGACCAAAAGAGAGTTTGGCCGATGTGACTCAAAAAAGACGTGGCCTTGTGATAGTAAAAAAGAAAAAAGATTATGAAGCACCAATTGCTACAAAAGAAGAGAAAAAGCCTGAACCAAGCATAGCTAACATAAGCGATTTTAAAAGTATGTTTTCAGCAAGTGATGAAAATTTAGCTAAGAAAAAGAAAAAAGATAAAAAAGTAGTTGTTGCAAGTAAAAAGGATAGCGCCCAGAAGATGGATCTGCTTGACGGAAGTTATTTTGGTGACATAGTGCTAGAAGATGAAGATGTAGTCGTTCTTCCTGATTTTAGTTTTAAAACTCCGGCACCAGCACCAGCTCAAAAGACAAAACAGCCAAATGTTATGAGAACTACGGTCAATAATACAATAAATTCTTTTGGCGAGGGCGGCATTCAAAGAAGAGCTAGAAAAAAACACAAAAAGCCTGAAAATAAACAAAATAATGAAGCTGTGACGTCTATAAATATTCCAAAAGAAATTCGTGTTTATGAATTTGCTGAAAAGCTAAACAAACAGCCAAGCGAGATCATTGGTAAGCTTTTCATGCTTGGCATGATGACAACAAAAAATGACTTTTTGGATGAAGATGCGATAGAAATTTTGGCTGATGAGTTTAATGTAGAGGTTAATATCATCGATGATCAAAAAGAATTTGACTACGTAGCAGCCTATGAAGAAGAGATAAAAGACGATGAAAATCTCCAGCCAAGAGCACCAGTCATAACCATCATGGGTCACGTTGATCATGGTAAAACTTCATTGCTTGATTACATAAGAAAATCACGTGTAGCAGCAGGAGAGGCCGGTGGTATCACTCAGCATGTTGGTGCTTATATGGTAAATAAAAACGGCAAAAACATCACATTTATTGACACCCCAGGTCACGAAGCATTTACTGCTATGCGTGCAAGAGGTGCTGGTGTAACTGATATAGTTATCATTGTTGTTGCAGCAGATGATGGCGTAAAACCACAAACAAAAGAGGCGGTCAGCCACGCAAAAGCTGCTGGTGTACCAATAATCATCGCTATAAACAAAATGGATAAAGAGTCAGCAAATCCTGATCTAGTAAAAACTGGTCTTGCCGAGCTTGATATCATGCCAACAGAGTGGGGCGGAAAATATGAATTTGTGCCAATCTCTGCAAAAACAGGCATGGGTATAGATGATCTGCTTGAGATTGTACTTTTACAAGCTGATCTTTTAGAGCTAAAAGCAAATCCAAAGGCAAACGCAAAAGCAACTGTCATCGAGAGCTCACTTCAAAAAGGTCGTGGCCCAGTCGCTACTATTATCGTTGAAAATGGCACGCTTCATGTTGGAGATACTGTCGTAGCTGGTGTTGCATATGGAAAGATAAGAAGCTTGCTTGATGACCAAGGTAAGCCTTTGCAAGATATAAAACCAGGCGAATGCGGTGTTATAGTAGGTCTTAGCGAGATAGCAGAGGCAGGCGAGACATTAATAGGCGTAAAAACTGACAAAGAGGCTCGTGAATACGCACAGAAAAAAGCCGAATACATCCGCCAAAAAGAGCTCAGCAAGAGTACGAAAGTTAGTATCGATGAGCTTAGTGCTAAGATCGCTGAGGGCGAGCTAAAGACACTTCCAGTCATCATCAAAGCTGACGTTGGTGGCTCACTTGAGGCACTAAAAGCAAGTCTAGAAAAACTAGCAAATGATGAGATCAGAGTAAATGTCATCCACTCAGGTGTTGGCGGCATCACGCAAAGCGACGTGGCACTTGCTAGTGCGAGCGAAGACTGTATAATCCTTGGTTTTAACATAAGACCAACTGGCGAGATAAAAGAAAAGGCAAAAGAGAGCGGTGTTGAGATAAAGACTTATAATGTTATCTATAATTTAATTGACGATGTGAAGGCGATTTTAGGTGGATTAATGTCACCGATCATCAGAGAAGAGCAGCTTGGTCAAGCTCAGGTTCGCCAAGTGATCCATGTGCCAAAAGTTGGAACTATTGCTGGATGTATCGTCACTGAGGGCACGATAAACAGAGGGGCAAAAATTCGCCTTATTAGAGAAGGAGTGGTTGTTTATGAGGGCTTGGTAAGTTCGCTAAAACGCTTCAAAGATGATGTCAAAGAGGTCGCTAAAGGTTATGAGTGTGGCGTTGGTATTGAAAATTTTAACGACATCAGAGAAAACGACTATATCGAAAGCTTTAAAGAAGTCAAGGAGAAAGCTACTCTATGAACGCTAACGAAATAAAGCGTATGAGAACAGAGAGTGTGCTAAAAGAGCTCATTCCAGAGGCTCTAGCTACTCTTGAAGATGGTATTTTAAAGGGGCTTTGCGTCACTGATGTCGAGTGTAAAAAGGGCAGATACGACGCCTTTGTTTATCTTGACAAAATGGCATTTGATGAGCGTGAACAAGAGTATATTTTGGGACATTTGAAGCGAGTTTGTAGGCACTTGCAAAACCACTGCATGGCAGCTGAGGGCTGGTATAGATGTCCAAATTTTCACTTTAAATTTGACGATAGATTAGAGTATCAAAACCATATGGATAAGTTGTTTGATAAAATTTCAAAGGATTTAAACAAAAATGGATAATTTAGACAAACTAGTACGCGAATGCGGTGTCGAGCTTTACGACAGCGAGATTACAAATGAAAATGGCAGGGCTATTTTTAGAGTTTATATCACAAAAAATGGTGGAGTGAGCCTAGATGACTGCGAAAAAGTGAGCCGTCTGCTCTCGCCTATCTTTGACGTGACACCACCAGTTAGCGGGGATTATAACCTTGAGGTTAGTTCACCTGGCCTTGAGAGAAAGCTTAGTAAGCCATCTCACTTTAAAGCGAGTGTTGGCGAGCTTGTAAAAGTTCAAACCGAGGCTGAGAAATTTGCGGGAAGGCTCGTAAAAGCGGACGAAGAAAGTATCGCAGTTGAAAACGAAGAGGGAATTTTTGAGATCAATATCAGTGAGATAAAAAAAGCAAAAACATATTTGGAGTGGTAAAATGCTAAGCGACATCGAGATAACTCACCAAACAAAACTTGAACACATCAGTAAGGTTGCCGCAAAACTAGGCTTAAACGAAGACGAGCTTGAACTTTACGGTAAATATAAGGCAAAAATTTCTCCAAGGCTTGAGACGTCAAACTCAAAGCTCATCTTAGTCACCGCTACCAATCCAACCCCATACGGCGAGGGTAAAACGACTATGTCGATCGGTCTAGCTGATGCGCTAAATTCACTTAATAAAAAGGTCTGTTTGGCACTTCGTGAGCCATCTTTGGGGCCAGTTTTTGGCATAAAGGGTGGAGCAGCAGGTGGTGGCTACTCGCAGCTAGCACCGATGGAAGATCTAAATTTACACTTCACCGGCGATTTTCACGCGATAACATCGGCAAATAACCTGATTTCAGCGATGATAGATAATAGCCTCTATCAAGAAAACCCGCTAAAAATCGAGAAAATTTTATGGAAGCGCTGTATGGATATGAACGACCGCGCGCTTAGATTTATCACTGTGGGTCAGGGCGGTAGAACAGATGGCGTGCCAAGAGAAGATGGCTTTAACATCACCGCTGCAAGCGAGATCATGGCTGTGCTTTGTCTAGCTACGAGCCTTTCTGATCTAAAAGAGCGTGTGGCAAATATCATGGTTGCCTACGATAGCGATAAAAAGCCTATCTACGTGCGTGATCTAGGCTGTCAAGACGCTGTTTGTATACTTTTAAAAGATGCGATCAAGCCAAATTTATTTCAAACATTAGAGCACACACCTACGCTCGTGCATGGCGGCCCATTTGCAAACATCGCACACGGCTGCAACTCCGTCATCGCAACAAAAACGGCTCTAAATTTGGCCGACTATGTCATCACTGAAGCTGGCTTTGGCTCGGAGCTTGGCGCTGAGAAATTTTTAGATATAAAATGCAGGATCGCTGACATCAAGCCAAGCGCTGTGGTGCTTGTAAGCACGATCAGATCGCTAAAATATAATGGCGAAGCAAATAAAGATGAGATCACAAAACCAGATATGAACGCCCTTAAAAAAGGTATCGAAAACCTTGGCGGCCACATCGAAAATTTAAAAGTCAAATTTGGTCAAAACGTAGTTGTGGCGCTTAATAAATTTGGCTTTGATACTGGTGAAGAGATAAATTTCGTAAAAGAGTACTGCCGTGAGCTTGGTGTAGAAGTGGCAGTTTGTGAGAATTTCTTAAAAGGTGGTAAAGGTGCGCTTGAGCTTGCCGATCTAGTTTTAAAAGCGTGCGATAAGCCAAGCAAGATAAATTTCACATACGAGATGAGTGACGATACGAAAACTAAAATAGAAAAGGTCGCTAAGGAAATTTATGGAGCTGGCGAGGTAGTCTTTGAAGAGGCCGCTCTTAAAAAGCTTGAGATGATAAAAGAGCTAAATTTGAGCCATTTGCCAGTTTGTATCGCAAAAACACAGTACTCATTTAGCGACGATGCGAAACTTTTGGGTAGAGCAAAGGGTTTTACTTTTAGTGTAAAAGACCTTGACATTAGAACGGGGGCTGGCTTTATCGTCGCAGTCTGCGGTAAGATCATGCTAATGCCAGGACTTCCAAAAGTACCAGCCGCTGTCAATATGAGGATAGACGCAGACGGCAAGATCGACGGCTTATCGTAAATTTAGAAAATATGAAATTTGTAAAAATACTCTTTTTAATAGTTTTAAGTGTTTTCTTCGTTGGATGTGGGGGAAGATATAAATATAATGTTGAGCCAACGCCGATACAAAAAAGCGTGGCTAAATATATTGTTAGTGATTTTAACCTAACATTGACAAATCAACCAACTAGATACGAGCACAACACTAACTATAAAAATGAAAGCGAACTTCGTGATGAGTTTGTGGAATTTATAAACAAACATCTAAAAGAGCAGGGCATTTTATGGGACGAAAATAGCTTCAAGATAAAAATACAAATGGACTATGAAAGATGGTTTAACTGGGATGGCAAGGCGTTAAACAAGCCACACTTTCGCTATAGCGTGAAAATTTATGATAACGCTGATAGGCTTTTGGTCTCTTACACTATACCACTCTCTACAACGAAATATAGCTATTTTAAAGAGATCGCTGTTTTGGCGGAAATTGCTGCATTTAGGTGGGACGCGGAGGATGAGCCGACCGATATCGACTTGATCTCAAAAACTCTTGTTGATGAGATAAAAGATATAGGAAAATAAAAATAGTCTGCTAAGATGAACGACGAATTTTACATGGATCTTGCTTTAAGCGAGGCTTGGAAATTTCAGATCCTGACCTATCCAAATCCAGCCGTTGGATGTCTTATTCTTGATGAAAATGGTCAAATTTTATCTTGCAAGGCTCATGAAAAGGCTGGATATTTACACGCTGAACCGACAGCGATATTCTTTGCGCTTTGTAAAAAAAGTGAAAAATTTAAAGATGATTTTATAAAAGCGTATAACGATAAATTTAGCTCTAATATAAAAGAGGGCGAATTTGGCCTTTTGGAGCCAAAATTTACCTATGAATTTATACTAAAAAATCACTCAAATTTACTAAAAAATGCAAAGGCTTACGTCACTCTTGAGCCTTGCTCGCATCATGGCAAAACGCCACCTTGTGCAAATTTACTAAAAGAGCTTGGTTTTAGAGAGGTGATAATAGGTAGCCACGATAAAAATAAAATCGCA